>DASYSH010000001.1:0-4827 GCA_036003525.1 Gemmatimonadaceae bacterium
CGATCAGCGCCGGCGTGCCCGCCGGGAGGAGAAGGCCCGCGAGCCCCGCCCCGAATCCGCCGGCGGCGAGCTGGCCTTCCGCGCCGATGTTGAACAATCCCGCGCGAAGGCCGACCGCGACGGCGAGTCCCGTGCAGGCGAGCGTCGTCGCCTTGTACAACACCTGACCAAACCCGTAGCTGTTTCCCCACGTGCCCTCGAGCAGCACCCGCCACACGGTGCCCGGCGCCTGGCCGTACGCCATGATGAGGAGATCGCCGGCCACGAGCGCGATGACGAGCGCCACCACCGGCGGCAGCACCGATTCTTCGAGGAGAACGCGCGCGCGCGGTTTCACGGTGCGCTCCGCGCGCGCCGCTGTGCCGCGCCGGTCATGTACGGCCCGATCGCCTCTTCGCTCGCCTCGCTGCGCGAGAACGTCGCGACGATCCGGCCGCCGTACATCACGGCGATCCGGTCCGACAGCGTGAGCACCTCTTTCAGCTCGGCCGAAACGAGCAGGATGCCTTTCCCCGCTTCGCGCGCTTTTCGCAGCTCGGCATGGATGAATTCGATCGCGCCGACATCCACGCCGCGCGTCGGCTGCGCCGCGAGCATCACGCTGAAGCCGCGCGACATCTCGCGCGCGATCACGACCTTCTGCTGGTTGCCGCCCGACAGCGCGCGCGCCGGCAGCGATGGATCCGTCGGCCTGATGTCGTATTCGATGATCGCCTGCCGGGCATGTCCGAGTATGGCGTCGGTCTCCAGGACGCCGTTGCTCGTGTACTTGTGCTGCTGTCCGAATATCAAATTCTCGGCGACGGTATAATCGAGGATCAGTCCGCGCCGGTGGCGGTCCTCGGGAATGTGCGACAAACCCGATTCGCCGCGCGCGTGAACGCTGCGATGCGTGATGTCCTTTCCGTCGAGCACGATCGCGCCGCTCGTGACGTCGCGAATGCCGGCGATCGATTCGAGCAATTCGGTTTGCCCGTTCCCCTCGACGCCGGCGATGCCGAGAATTTCTCCCGCCGCGACGGCGAACGACACGTCGTTGACCGCCTTCTCGATGCGCGCTCCGCGCACGACCAGATTGCGAACCTCGAGCACGGTCCGGCCCGCGATGCCCTGCACGGCGCTGGCGCTCCGGACGGACAGGTCGATGTCGCGCCCGACCATCGCCTTCGCGATCATCCCCGGAGAACTGTCGGACGTCGCCATGTTCGCGACCGTCTCGCCCGCGCGCATCACGGTGATGCGGTCGCTCACCGCCATGACTTCGTCGAGTTTGTGCGTGATGAGCACGACGGTCGCGCCGCCCTCGCGCAGCCGGCGCAGCACTTTCCAAAGCTCGGTGACTTCCGGCGGTGACAACACCGCGGTCGGTTCATCGAGCAGCAGGATGCGCGCGCCGCGGTACAGCAGCTTGAGAATCTCGACGCGCTGCGCTTCGCCGACCGACAGATCCGCGACGAGCCGTCCCGCGGGCACAACGAGGCCGCTTTCGGCGCACAATTTTTCGACGTCCTGCTCGGCGCGCGCACGATCGAACGTTCCGCCGCTCACGGGCTCGCGGCCGAGCGCGACATTCTCGGCGACGGTCAGGGTCGGCACGAGCATGAAATGCTGATGCACCATACCGACTCCCGCGGCGATCGCCTCGGCCGTCGTCCAGCCCGTCACGTCGCGGCCGTTCACTTCGATCGTGCCGGAATCCGGCGGCGTCATCCCGCTGAGTATTTTCATCAGCGTGGATTTTCCCGCGCCGTTCTCGCCGACGAGCGCATGGATTTCACCGGCGGCGACCTCGAGCGACGCGCCGCGATTCGCGTGCACCGCGCCGAAGTGCTTTTCGATTCCGGTGAGCCGGATGGCGGTGTCGGTCATCGGGACGATGGCACGGCAATGCGGCCTGCGATGATCTCCGCTTTCAGCAATTCGACGCGCGCGCGCACGGCGTCCGGAATGAGCGCCTTGTTGTTCTCGTCGTACACATAGCCGACGCCGTCCTCGGCGAGACCGAAATTGTAAATGCCGCCGGCGAACCGATTCTCCTTCACGCGCTGGATCACGTCAAACACCGCGTTGTCGACGCGCTTCACCATGGAAGTCAGCACGTGGCCCGGCGCCTCACGGTATTGATCGGCATCGACGCCGATCGCATAGCGGTTCATCGTGCGCGCCGCTTCGAACACGCCGAGTCCCGTTGAGCCGGATGCGTGATAAATGACGTTCACGCCCTGCTGGTATTGCGAGAGCGCGAGCTCCTTTCCGCGGCCCGGGTTCTTGAATGCATCGGGCGTGACGCCGGCATACTGCACGATCACCTGACAGTCCGGGCACACTTCCTTCACACCGGCCCGGTAGCCGGCTTCGAATTTATGGATGAGCGGCGTGTCCATTCCGCCGACGAACCCAACCTTCTTCGAGTTCCCCACGAGCGCCGCGATCGCGCCAACCAGAAACGATCCCTGCTCCTCGCGAAAACGGAGCGCCGCTACGTTTTTCGGCGGCAGCACCGTTTTGCCGTCCGGGCCGATCGTGACGGCATAGTCCACGCCCGCAAACGCGACGTCGGGATACTCTTTCGCCAGCGCGGCGAGATCGTCGGTGAAAATGAATCCGACGCCGATGACGAGCTTCATTCCCTCGGCCGCGAGCAGCCGGATCCCGGCCTCGCGGTCGGACCCCTCACCGGGCTCGATGTAGCGAACGTGCGCGCCGAGTTCCTTGACGGCGCGCTGGGAACCATTGTACGCGCCGTCGTTGAACGATTTGTCGCCGCGGCCGCCGAGGTCGAACACGATGCCGATGTCGAGCGACCCGGCCACCGGCGCCTTCGCCGATCCTGAGGGTTGCACGAACAGCAATGCGACGTGCACCGCCAGCAGCACGCCGATAACGACCGAGAGCTTCCGCATGTGGATGAAAAAGTCGCCGCTGGGACGGGGCGTCGCAAGCTATCTTTCCCGTATGGCGGACCGGATCAGAACGCGATTCCTGGTGATCGGCTCGGGTGTGGCGGGATTGCACACGGCGTGGCGCGCGTCGGAGCACGGGGATGTCTTCGTGCTCACGAAACGCTCGCTCTTCGACAGCGCGACCGCGTACGCGCAGGGCGGCATCGCCGCGGCACTCGGCGCGGGCGATTCGGCGGAGCTGCATCGAATCGACACGCTCGCCGCCGGCGCCGCGCTTTGCGATGCGGCGGCGGTCGAAGTGCTCGTGGCCGAGGGTCCGCAGCGCGTCCGCGAACTCGCCTCGATCGGCGCGCGGTTCGATATGGACACCGCGGGCCGCCTCTCGCTCGGCAAGGAAGCCGCGCACTCGCGCAAACGAATCGTGCATGCGAACGGCGATCAAACCGGCGCGGAGGTTGCGCGCACGCTGATCGAGCGCGTGCGGAACAGTCCGAACATCACCGTGCTCGAAAGCGCCCGCGCGCTGGATCTGATCATCGTGAACGGACGCTGCGCCGGCGTGAAGGCGAGTGTTTCGGGGCGCGCGGTGGAAATCATCGCCGATGCGACGGTGCTTGCGGCCGGCGGCTGCGGCCAGCTCTATCGCTACACGACGAATCCCGAGGTCGCGACCGGCGATGGATATGCGATCGCGCATCGCGCTGGCGCCCGCCTCGCCGACATGGAGTTCGTGCAATTCCATCCGACCGCGCTCGACACGCCCGAGAATCCGCTTCAATTGATTTCCGAAGCCGTTCGCGGCGAGGGCGCGATCCTCGTGAACGATCGCGGCCAGCGGTTCATGACGCGTCGTCACCGTCTCGCGGAACTCGCGCCGCGCGATATTGTCGCGCGTGAAATTTTCAGGGAACGGCAAAGCGGTTCAGGCGTCTACCTCGATGCGCGAAAAATCGCCCGCACGTTCGCGCGCCGATTCCCGGGAATTTTTGCGATCTGCCGCGCGCGTGGCATCGACCCGCGAAAGGATCGCATCCCGGTCACACCCGCCGCGCACTACATGATGGGCGGCGTCATGACCGATCTCGCGGGGCGCTCGTCGATCGAGCGGCTCTACGCGTGCGGCGAGGTGAGCTGCACAGGCGTGCACGGCGCCAACCGGCTCGCGTCGAACTCACTGCTCGAAGGACTCGTGTTCGCCGAGCGCGTTGCGCGGGACATCGTCGCGAGCCCGAAGCTCGCGCGCGCGCCGCGCCTCGCGGCCTGGGCCGTGCCGCCGCTGCACGATCGCGGCGCCGCACAGGTCGCAGTTGATTCAATCCGTCAGCTGATGTGGGACGACGCGGGAATCGACCGCAATTCGAAAGGACTCCGGCATTGCATCGAGCGGCTCGAGGATATCGCCTCGCGACTCCCGCCCGGCGCCACGGAAGAGCAGAATATGGTCGACACGGCGCATCTGATCGCGGAAGCCGCGCTGATGCGAAAGGAGTCCCGCGGCGGGCATTTTCGCCGCGATTTCCCCCGTGAAAAACGCAAGTGGAAGGGAAAGCACATCGAGTGGTAACGCGGCCGCGGTCTGACAGCTGTCGTCTGACAGCGTTGCCTTTGTTCTCTACTATCTTTATCCAATGCCCGCCGCTCCCTACGCCGAGCTAACCGAAGAAATCAAGCGCGTCGCGCGCGAGCGCAACGCGGTAATCCTCGCCCACAATTACGAACGCCCGGAAGTCCAGGACGTCGCGGATGTGGTCGGCGATTCACTCGGCCTCTCGCGCGAAGCCGCAAAAACGTCCGCCGGTGTCATTGTGTTTTGCGGCGTGCACTTCATGGCCGAAACTGCGGCGATCCTTTCGCCCACGAAATCAGTTCTTCTTCCGGACCTCGCCGCCGGCTGCTCGCTCGCCGCGACGATCGACGCCGCGCA
>DASYSH010000002.1:0-4602 GCA_036003525.1 Gemmatimonadaceae bacterium
GCAAGGCAGGTCATAAGTCGCTCGACGCATTCGGCCGGAACTTCATCCTGCGTCCCGGAATGCCGGTGGTGCAGCAGAGGCTCACGGTGCGCGACGGAAAAATCGTGAAGCTCGACCTCGTGCAAAAACCGGCGCAGTCGCTTTCGGGCACGGCCGCGTGGCCGATGCGGACGCAGGTGCTGCTGTCTTATCCGCAGTCGAGCGGCACGACCGCGGAAACGATTCCCGTTGAGTTGTCCTCGATCACCACAGAGGTTGCCGCCGCGCGCGGAAAGGCGGCGCCCGCGTTCGTCTTCGCGAATTATCAGGACTACGGATATTTCCTGACACTCCTCGACAGTGTGAGCGTGCGCTCGCTCGCGGGCGGCGGACTCGGCCGCGTCCAGGACGGATTTCTGCGAACGATGCTGTGGGGCGCGCTCTGGGATCAGGTGCGCGACACGCAGCTCGACCCGGCGCAATTCGCGCAGCTCGCGCTCGAAGAACTGCCGGGTGAGAAGGATGAGCAGATCGTCCCGAGCATTCTCGGAAGGTTCGAGCGCGCGGTGCGCGCATACGTGGCTCCCCTAAGCGCCGGGGGCCTGATCGTCCGGGCCGAGAGCACGTTTTGGACACAGTCGCGAGATGCATCGAAGCCGTATGGAATTCGCAAGGCATTTCTCGACGCATTCATTGGACTGGCAACGAGCGACGATGGCGTGGCGAAACTCGAATCGCTCCTCAGCGCGGATTCCGCTGCAGGCGAGCCCGTGAAAGACCCGACACGATGGGCCGTCGTCGACCGGATGATCGTGCTCGGCGCGCCGAACGCCGAGCGCGCGCTCGCCTCGCAAATGGCGCGCGATACAACGCCCGACGGACGTCGCCGCGCGTTCGTCGCCGGGGCGGGACGGAAATCAGCTGCGGTGAAGGCCGGCTATTTCACGCGCTACTTCGCGGACAAATCGCTGAATGAAGACTGGGCGAGCGGAAGTCTGGGCGAGTTCAACGCGCTCGAGCATCAGGATCTCACGCTGCCGTATCTGCGGCCCGCGCTCGACTCGCTTCCGTTCATTCAAGCCAATCGCCGCATCTTCTTTCTCGGGAGCTGGCTCGGCTCATTCATCGGCGGACACACCACCGATGCGGCGCTGCAAACCGTGAGGAAGTTCCTCGCCGATCATCCGAAACTTCCGAAGGACCTCCGCGAGAAAGTGCTGCAAAGTTCGGACGAACTCGAACGCACCGTGCGAATTCGCAAGCGGTGGCAGTAGGCGGCCCGGCCTACTCCTGGGGCTGCTCCGTGCCGTCGACGGATTCGTCGCCCTGCGGCTCGGACTGATCGTTTCGTGAATTCTCCAGTTTCCGAAGACGCTTTTCTTCTTTCTTCTTCTTGCGGTCCTGTTCCCTGCGATTCTTTTCCAGGTTGTAGTTCGGCTTCTTTGCCAACGCGCATCTCCGTAGGGGGTAGCGTCAAGATAACCCCTGCGATTGGTGCGGGGGTTGGCGAAGTGGCATGTTGAGGGGATCATGACCCATCCTCCCGCCATACCGCTCCGCGGCGCCGGCCCGAATCGCCCGAAAACGTCTGTTCGCAAAGTCGTCTTCGTGGCGATCGCCGTCGCATTCGTGACGTTCTTCGTCATCCCGTGGGTTGGCGGCTTCGCAGCTGACCTGCTCTGGTTCCGCGAAGTGCACTTCGAGCCTGTGTTTTTCACATCGCTGATTTGGCGAACCGCGCTTTTCGGAGGCGGCGCGGCCCTCGCGTTCGGCATTGTGTACGGCAATGTTCGAGTGGCGACCGCCGACTCGTCCGGCTTCCCGGCACTCTTCGTCGATAGAGGCGGCGGCGTGCGCGTCGACATCTCACGCTTTGTGCCGCGCCTGTTCCTGGCGGGCTCGCTGTTCATTGCGTTCATCACCGGCGTTTCAGCGTCCGTGCTCTGGATGACCATCCTCATGGCGGTTCACGGGAAGCCCGTCGGCGCAGCGGATTCGCTGTTTGGCCGGGACATCGGTTTCTACTTGTTCACGCTGCCGGCAATCTCGGAAGTTCTCAACACCCTCCTGCTTCTAACCGCGGCATCACTCGCCGGTGCGGCGATCATCTATGGGATGCGCGGCGAGCTCGTCCTCCCGCCGAGAAAGACTTCTGCGGGGCCGGGCGCGACCCGGCATCTCGGCGCGCTGCTTGCGGTGCTGTTCGTGCTGCTCGGCATCCGACTTTGGATCGTCGGATCGTCCGAACTGCTGTACTCCGGCACCGGACCGCTCCTCGGCGCGAGCTATACGGATGTGCATGTGCGACTCCCCGCGATCCGTCTTTCGGCGATCGTCGCCATTCTCTCGGCAGTTGCCGTGCTCTATGGCACGATGCGCCGGCAGCTGATCTGGTACGCATTCATTTCGGCGCTGCTGTACGTCGGCGTCGGCGTCGTGTTCCGCGGCGTGACGCCTGCGCTCGTGCAGAAGTTCGGCGTGGCGCCGAACGAATTGTCGCGCGAGCGTCCCTATATCGCGCAGCACATCGCGGCAACGCGGCGCGCATGGAACATCGACAGCGTGCAGACGCGCGCGCTCGAAGGCGATGTGCAGCTCACGATGACCGACATCAAGGCCAATGCGCCCACGATCGACAATGTGCGTTTGTGGGAGCGCGACCTCCTGAAGCAGACGTTCGGCCAGCTTCAGGAGATTCGCACGTACTACGATTTCTTCTCGGTGAACGACGATCGGTACATGATCGACGGCCGTTACCGGCAGGTTCACCTCTCTGCGCGCGAACTGAACACGCAGTCGCTGCCGACGCGGAATTTCATCAACGATCGATTGACCTTCACGCACGGCATGGGCGTGACCATGGCGCCCGTGAATCAGGTGACGTCCGAGGGATTGCCGGTGCTGTTCATCAAGGACGTACCGCCGGTGTCGACGGTGTCGATCAAGGTCACGCGCCCGCAGATCTACTTCGGCGAGATGACGAACAGCTATGTGTTCGTCGGGACCGGACAAAAAGAATTCGACTACCCGGCTGGCGAGACAAACACCTATACGAACTACACCGGCCGCGGCGGCGTGCCGGTGGGATCGACGCTGCGGCGCGCGTTGTATGCGTGGCAGTTCGACGCGCCGGATATCGTGCTCTCCTCGTACATCACGGCGGGCGCGCGAATTTTGTATCACCGCAACATCATGGATCGCGCGAAGACGGCGCTGCCGTTTCTCGACTTCGACCGCGATCCTTATCTGATCGTCACCGATGCCGGCGAGCTCAAGTGGATCCTCGACGCATACACGTCGAGCGAGAACTACCCGTATTCGCAGCGTGTGCAAGACGCCACGAACTACATGCGCAACAGCGTGAAAGTCGTGATCGACGCGTACGACGGAACGATCGATGCGTATCTCGCCGATCCGGGCGATCCGGTCGCGCAGACGTACGCGGCGATCTTTCCGGGGATTTTCAAACCGCTCGCATCACTGGCCGCCGATGTGCGCCGGCATCTGCGTTATCCGGCCGATCTTTTTCGCATGCAGACGGATATGCACGCGACATACCATATGGTGGAACCCGACGCGTTCTACCACCGTGAGGACCAGTGGCAGTATCCGACCGTCGCGACCGGGTCGCCGACGGGAAACACGTTCATGCGCCACATCATTCTTCGGCTGCCGGGCGAGAAGGCTCCGGAATACATCTTCATGACGCCGTTCACACCGCGCGGAAAGGACAATCTCGCGGCATGGATGGTCGCCCGGATGGATGGCGATCACTACGGTCAGCTGGTGGTGTACAAATTCCCGAAGCAGAGTCTCGTGTACGGTCCCAAGCAGATTGCGAACCGGATCAATCAGGACACCGACATTTCACGGCAGCTGACGCTCTGGGATCAAAAAGGTTCTCAGGTCATTCGCGGTGAACTGCTCGTCATTCCGATCGAAGAATCGCTCATTTACGTGCAGCCGATCTACCTGCGGGCCGAAGGCGGGACGATCCCGGAACTGAAGCGCGTCGTCGTCGCCCATGAGAATCGCGTCGCGATGGGCGAGACGCTCGAGGAGGGACTGAATTTGTTGTTTGGCAACGGCGCGCCCGCGCGTTCGGGCGCTGTGGTCGCAACCGGCGACGCCGCGTCACAGCCATCAGCGGACGCGGGAGCGATCAGCCAGGCGCAACAGCATTACGATCGCGCCATTGCCGCACAGCGCGCCGGCGACTGGGCGACGTATGGCCGCGAAATCGAACAGCTGGGAACGAGCCTCAAGCAGCTGCGCGCGCGCAAGCCGTAACACGCGGGGTGACCAACAATTCCTACACCATGCACACGATGCGCAGGATTTCACTTGCAATAATTGCGCTGACTGCAGCGCTCACGCAGCCGGGGCCCGCACTCGCGCAGACGGCCCGGCAGTTCACGCATGCCGACACACTGCGCGGGTCGAACGGGCCGGCGCGCGCTTGGTGGAAAACCACCTTCTACGATTTGCACGTGCGCGTTCACCCGGCGGACAGCAGCATCGCCGGCTACAATGGCATCACGTATCGCGTGCTCGCGCCCAGCCAGGAAATGCAGATCGACCTGCAGCCGCCGATGATCGTCGACAGCATGATTCAGGATGGTC
>DASYSH010000003.1:0-8419 GCA_036003525.1 Gemmatimonadaceae bacterium
CGGTGACGCGGCGGATCCGAAGTGGTCGGTCTCCAAGCTGGTCAACGACGAACGCGCCTATCACGTGTTCGAGGAACTCAATACTTACACCGCCGTGGTCTACTTGAAGAAGGTGACCCACTAATGGCCGCCCTGGCGAAGCCGGAAAACGACATGCCGCGGCCGAACATCGCGAAGGCCGGGCTGCAACTCCCGGCGGTGAAGGATTATGAGCAGGTCGATCGCGAGATCATGGCGACGCTGCGCCCTACGAAGGCGTGGTTCGCCTGTCTCCTGGTTGCGATTTTCTGCCTGATCATCGGCGGCACCGCGTGGACGTATCAAATCCACGAAGGCCTGGGCGTCGCGGGCTACAACCCGCCCGTCATGTGGGGCGTGTACATCGTGACGTTCGTGTTCTGGATCGGTATCGGGCACGCCGGCACGCTGATCTCCGCCATTCTCTATCTGTTCCGCGCCGGCTTCCGCACGACGATTTATCGCTGCGCAGAAGCAATGACGGTGTTCGCCGTCATGACGGCGGGACTCTTTCCGATTCTGCACCTCGGGCGGCCGTGGAAGTTCTTCTGGCTGATTCCGTATCCGAACTGGCGTTTGATCTGGCCGAACTTCAAGAGTCCGCTCGTGTGGGACGTGTTCGCCATCTCGACGTACCTGACGATTTCGACGACGTTCCTCTTCATCGGTCTCATTCCCGACGTCGCGACGCTGCGCGACGCCGAGAAGAACCCGATCAAGAAACAGATTCTTTCGGTGCTCTCGTTCGGCTGGAGAAACTCCGAGGCGGAGTGGCGCCACTTCGCCCGCGCGTATCTGTTCCTCGCCGCGTTCTCGACGCCGCTCGTGCTCTCGGTGCACTCGATCGTGTCGTTCGACTTCGCGATGTCGCTGGTGCCCGGCTGGCACACGACGATCTTCGCCCCGTACTTCGTCGCCGGCGCGATTTTCTCGGGCATGGGAATGGTCTTCACGATCATCATCCCGATCCGGAAGTTCTTCAAGCTCCAGCACTACGTGACGCTCAATCACCTCGACGCGGGCGCGAAGCTCTGCCTGTTCACGTCGATGGTCGTCGGCTGCGCGTACATGGTCGAGTTCTTCATCGGCTGGTACGGCGGCTCGCCGGTCGAGCAGCAATACTGGATGAACCGTGTGTTCGGCCAGTGGTGGTGGGCCGCGTGGATCATGCTGACGTGCAACATGATTCTCCCGCTCTCGCTGTTCTCGCAAAATCTGCGGCGCAATCCGAGCTGGCTGTTCATCCTCTCGTTCTTCATCAATCTCGGCATGTGGTTCGAGCGGTTCGTCATCATCGTGCCGGGTCTTTCGCACGAGTACGAGCCGTGGCAGTGGACGGGCTACGTGCCGACGTTCGTCGACTATTCGATTCTGATCGGATCGTTCGGCTGGTTCTTCATGTGGTTCCTGCTGTTCATCCGCCAGCTGCCGGTGCTCGCACTTTCCGAAATCAAGGAAATCGTGCCGCCGAAACTCAAGCGTGTGCACCATCATCCGCCCGAGGCGCCCGGCGACTTCGAAGCCGATACGCCGGGAGAGTTCGCATGATCCAAGGCATGCTTGGCGCGTTCAAGGAATTGGACGCGACGGTCGACGCGATCGACGCGCTGAAAAAGGCGCGCCTCGGCGAGCTCACGGTCTACACGCCGACGCCGCGTCACGAACTCGAACACGCGGTGCATCCGCCGATCAGTCCGGTGCGCCGCTTCACGCTTGCCGGCGGCCTGTTCGGCGCGATCGCCGGCTATTGGATCGCGATCTGGTGCTCGGAATACTGGCCACTTGTCGTCGGAGGGAAGGCGATCGCGACCTGGATTCCGTTCACCGTATTCTCGTTCGAGCTGATGGTGCTCATCGGCGGCTTGTCGACGGTCGCCGGCCTGTTCATCTGCGCCGGGATCCCGCGGCTCACCATGACGGTCGGCTACGACGGCCGCTTCAGTCATGGCGACTATGGCGTATGGGTCCAGTGCCCTCCCGACAAACTGAAAGATGCCGAAGCCATTCTGCGCCGTTGCGGCGCGGTGGAGGTCCGCGGTGCGCAATAACGCGACGATGGTCCGCCTCGCATTTGCCGGCATCGCCGTCGTCGCGATGAGCGGCTGCGACTGGTTCACTGATTTCAAGCAGCAGCCTTCGGTCCACACGTGGGGCGAGTTCTCCGCGGACAGTGGCGAACTGAAGGGCTTCCGCGGACAGCCGGCGGGCTCGGTCGGCACGAACGGCACGCAGATGTCGATCTACCAGGTGTCGGGCAATCCGATGCCCGCGACGATCGACTCGATGTCATCGCTCGCGAATCCGGTGGCGGCGGACGAGCGCTCGCTGCTCAACGGCCGCAAGTATTTCCAGATCAACTGCGCGGTATGCCATGGTGAAACAGGCGATGGCAACGGCGCGCTCAAGCAGCTGAATCCGAGTTACGGATTTCCGCCGAGCTTGATGACCGATCAGGCCAAGGGCCGCAGCGACGGGTATGTGTGGGGAATGATTCGTAACGGTCGCGGACTCATGCCGCCGTACAATCGGATCGAAGAGATGGACCGCTGGGACGTCGTGAATTATTTGCGCGGCCTGCAGGGCAGGTATGCGGTCGACGCGACGCCTGTCGGACGTCCGGGCGAAACCGGTGACAAGCTTCCGGGCGTGACGCGGCTCGGGCCGACGGTGCCGGCGAAATATTTCCATGCAGCGATTGTCGCGCACGAGGCGCATGCGAAGACTGAAGCGACGAAAGGGGAGATCAAGCCATGAGTAACGTTCCGTCCGCTGCGATCTCACGCGACCGCGTGATCAGCGCCGGTTCGAAGGCGCTGCCCGCGATCATTCGCCCGGTATCGCTCGCGCTGGCCGCGCTCGGGCTCGTGATCTTCATCTTCGGTGCGGCCACCGGCAACGACCGCGCGTGGCATGCATTTCAGGTGAACTGGCTGTTCTTCACGACAATCTCATCCGCGGCGGTGATGTTCGTCGCGGTGCAGCGCATCACCACCGCGCGCTGGTCGCGCGGCATCATTCGATTCTCGGAAGGGTTCGTCGCGTTCCTGCCGCTCGCGCTGCTCGGACTGATCGTGATGATCGTGTTCGGGCAGAGCCACGTCTATCCGTGGTGGACGCAGCTGGCGACGCTCGGACACGAGAAGCAGGTCTATCTCTCGCACGGCTTCTTCGCGATTCGCTCGATCGGCGTGTTCGCGCTGATCACGGCACTCCAGCTCTGGTATGTCTGGACGTCGGTACGTCTCGATGTGGGCGTCTCGCCGGAAGGCGGGGCGAAATGGGCGGCAGGCTTTCGCGCGAAAATGCGCGCCGGATTCGGCGAGGAGCGCCGCGAACTGCACAGCACGCATTCGCTGCAGGGGCGCCTCGCGGTGTTCATGACGATCATTTTCGGGTTCGGCTGGGTCGTGCTCGCATGGGACCAGTCGATGACGCTCGATCCGCATTTCTCCAGCACGATGTACGGCTGGCAGGTGTTCATGGGCGGCTGGGCCGTGGCACTCATGGTGCTCGCCGTGATGCTGCGTTTCTACAAGAAATATCTTGGTGCGGACGACCTCATCACCGATTCGCATTATCATGATGTCGGCAAGCTCTGCTTTGCGTTCAGCACGTTTTGGGGCTACCTGACATTCGCGCAGTTCCTCGTGATCTGGTACGGCAACGTGTCCGAGGAAACGCACTTCTTCACGCTGCGCCTGACGCATGCGTGGGCGCCGTGGACCGTTGCGGCCGCCACGATGGTGTTCGCGCTGCCATTCTTCGGTCTGATGGGCGTGAAGCCGAAGATGTGGGCGCCGACGATGTTCTTCTTCGCGGCGTCCAGCTTTGTCGGGCTCTGGATCACCCGTTATGTCGAGGTTTATCCCTCGGTATACGGCGTGACGGATAGCTCGCCATTCGGCTTGTGGGAAGTCGGAATTTTCCTCGGCTTCCTCGGCGCATGGGGCTTCTGCTACTCGTCGTTCATGGACGCTTTCCCGAAATTCCGCGTCTTCCTGCTCACATCCCCTTACCGGGATGAAGTGCAGGTGCCGGTGGATCCGAGGACGATGGAGCCACTTCCGGCGCACGAGTAGTTACTATGTAGCTGTTGGTTTGTGGTTGATTGGTTAAGGGTTTGTGGTCAATGGCTGATGGCTCTTGGTGGCTGGTCGCCATAATCCATGAACCATTCACTACCGACCGTCTTACTGGGGCGTTAGCTCAGCTGGGAGAGCGCTGCCTTTGCAAGGCAGAGGTCGTGGGTTCGATCCCCACACGCTCCATTTCTTTTCTCCCCCGGCATGGCGGAACCCACGTCCGACTTTGCGATTGATGCCACGGGCGTGGCCCGTCGGTTCGGCACCCGGTGGGTGCTGCGTGGGGTCACGCTGCGGGTGAACGCCGGCGAGACCGTCGGACTGCTCGGCGCGAATGGCAGCGGCAAGAGCACACTGCTGCGGATTTGCGGCACGCTGCTGCGCCCGAGTGCAGGCACGGCGAGCGTATTCGGACATGACGTGGTTCGCGAGGCGGATGCGGTGCGCGCGCGCATCGGGTTTCTCGCGCATACACCTGGTTTGTACGACGATCTCACCGCGCGCGAGAATCTCGAGTTCGCCGCGAGCATGCTTGGTGCGGCGACATCGGCGGTGGACGCGGTTCTCGAACGCGTGGACCTGCGTCACGCGGCGAACGAACGGGTTCGCGGATTTTCCGCGGGAATGGAGCGAAGACTCGCGGTCGCGCGCCTGCTGCTGTCGCGGCCTTCGCTGCTGTTGCTCGACGAACCGTACAGCAATCTCGACGCGGCGGGGATCGCGATGATGAGCGGGATCATTTCAGAGATGGTTCGCGGCGGCGGCGCGGCGCTCGTCGTGCTGCACGAGCTCGCGCCGGCCGCGGCGATCCTCACGCGCACGGTGACGATTCAGGACGGGCGGGCTTCATGAGCGCGACAGGCGACGAGTGAGAAGACCCGACAACTGGCGCCGCGTGCGCGCGATCGCGTGGAAGGACCTCACGACGGAGCGCCGGTCAAAGGCCGGATTCAACGGCGTCGTCGCGCTCGGTGTGACGATTCTCGCGCTGTTCGGCTTCGCGCTGGGTCCGGACGCGCAGGCGCTGCGCGACGCGGCGGCCGGCGTGCTCTGGCTCGCCGCATTGTTTGCGGCCGTGCTCGCGTTCAACCGCTCGTATCAGGTGGAATTGGAGTCGGGCGCGCTCGAACAATTGTTGCTGTATCCGGGCGCTCGCTGGACGATTTATTCGGGAAAACTGCTCGCGAATCTGGCGTTCGTCGGCCTGATGCTGGTGATTGTCGTGCTCGTAGGCATCGTGCTGTTTTCGGTGAGAATACCGGCGGCGTGGCCGGCGCTGATCGGCGTGCTCGCGCTCGGCGCAATCGGGATCTGCACGCTCGGGACATTTTACGCGTCGATGTCGAGCCGCAGCCGTGCGCGTGAAGTGCTGCTCCCGCTGCTGCTGTTCCCGATGCTGGTGCCGGCGCTGCTCGCCGCCATGCAGGCGTCGAAGGCGCTGCTCAACGGCGACATCATGCACGAAGCGGGTGCGTGGGTGAAGCTTCTGGTCGCGTATGACATCATCTTTCTGATTGCGACACATTTGGCGTTCGAACATGTGATTGAGGCTTAGGACCGAAGTCCGAAGACCGAGGATCGAAACGGCAAACTCATGAGTGACACTTCGCACACCATTCCGTGGAATCCACCGAAGCCGGGCCGCTGGCCGTGGTTCGGCGCATTCGCGATCGCGCTGCTCCTTGCCGGGCAGGCGCTCGGTGTGATCGCGTCGCCCCCCGATCGCGACATGGGTGATCTGGAAAAAATCATCTACGTGCACGTTCCCGCCGCGTGGATCATGTCGGTGACGTTCGCGATCGTCATGTACTACAGCCTGAAGTATTTGTGGAAACGCGATGAGCGTGACGATCTCGCCGCGGCGTCCGCGGCGGAAGTCGGAACGGTGCTGAACGCGCTCACGCTGATCCTTGGAATGATTTTCGCGAAACCGACGTGGGGTGTGTGGTGGACGTGGGACGCGCGGCTCACCTCGACGCTCGTGCTCTTCCTGATGTTCGTCGGCTATTTGTCGCTCCGTGGATTCGTCGACGATCCCGAGCGGCGCGCGCAGTGGAGCGCGGCAGTGGGAATCCTCGGCGCGATAAACGTGGGGATCGTGTACATGTCGGTGAAGTGGTGGCGTACGCTGCACCAGACACAGTCGAGTCCCGACACGGTGGCATCGATCTACGTGCTCGCGCTGCGGATCAATGCCTTCGCGTTTCTTTTTCTGATGATCTATTTCGTGCGGCGCCGGTACGAATCCATGTGCCTCGACCGCGCGGCCGATCACGCGACGGAAGCCGCGGCGCTGGGAGCGGCATGATGATTCCGACAACGAACAACTGGGCCTTCATTATTTCGGCGTACGCGGCCGCATGGATCGCGGTCATCGGTTACTGGGTTTTCGTGCACCGGGCGGTCCGCCGGGCGCGCGCCCGTTACGAGCAGGCGACCGCGTCGCTGGCGCGGTCGCAGGGGAAGTCGCAATGACAGAGGAAACGACTGCGGTCAAATCGAAGAGGCGGCCGGTCGTAATCGCGGCGGTGGTCGTCGCGCTCGGCGTCTTCGGCTGGCTTCTCTATGGCGGGCTCGACAAGAACGTCGTGTTCTTTCTGACGCCCGGCGAATTACTCGCCAAGGGCACGGAAGGGTACGACGTTCCCGTGCGGCTCGGCGGACAGGTCAAGCCCGGTTCGGTGAAGTGGGACGACAAATCATTGCGGCTCACATTCGATGTCACCGATGGCACGAGTGACATCGCCGTGCAGAGTTCCGGGGCGCCTCCGCAGATGTTTCGCGACGGACAGGGCGTGGTGGTCGAGGGCCGCTTCGGCCGCGATCACGTGTTCAACTCGACCGGCCTCATGATCAAGCACTCGAACGAATATCGTCCACCGAAAGCGGGCGAAAAACCGCAGGAGATGTACAAGACGCTGATCAAAGGCTCGGGCACGTGACCGGATTGCTCGCGCACGATGCCATCCTCGTTTCGATGGCGGTCGTGCTGTTCGGCATCGTCCTGGTTCCGTTTGCGGTGCGCAGTGGGCGGCGCTCGCTCCTGCCGTATGCGTTCGCGGCGGTCTACACGAACTTCTTCCTGATCAGCCTCGCGGCGTTCGCGATGGTCTACGCGCTGGTCACGCACGATTTTTCGATTTCGTACGTCGCGCAGGTCGGCAGCCGCGAAACGCCGCTCTTCTATACGGTGATCTCGCTCTGGGGCGCGCTCGAAGGATCGATTCTGTTCTGGGCATGGGTGCTCTCGATGTACGCGGCCGCGGTCGTCTGGATCAACAGCCGGAAGCCCGGTAACCTCGTGCCGTACGCTGCGGCGACGCTGCTCTTCGTTTCGTTTTTCTTCGCGATCCTGTTGGTCGGTCCCGCCGATCCGTTCGGCGTGGTGTCGCCGGTGCCGTCGAACGGCCCGGGACCGAACCCGCTGCTCCAAAATCACATCCTGATGGCCGTGCACCCGCCGCTGCTCTATCTCGGGTACGTCGGAATGTCGGTGCCGTTCTCGTTCGCGGTCGGTGCGATGCTCTCGGGCGAAGTCGAGTCCGACGACTGGACGCGCATCACGCGCCGGTGGACGCTCTCCGCGTGGGGTTTGCTCTCGGCCGCAATCATCGCCGGCATGTGGTGGTCCTACGAGGTGCTCGGCTGGGGCGGCTACTGGGCGTGGGATCCGGTCGAAAATGCATCGTTCCTGCCCTGGCTCACCGCGACGGCGTTTCTGCATTCCGTGATGGTCCAGGAGCGGCGCGGGATGCTGCGGCTTTGGAATCTGAATCTCGTCGTCGGAACGTTCCTCCTCACGGTGCTTGGCACGTTTCTCACGCGATCCGGAATCGTTTCGTCGGTGCATTCCTTCACGACCGGAACGATCGGTTACTACTTCCTCGCGTTCATCGCGGTCGTGATGCTCGGATCGCTGATACTTGTCGCGGGAAACTCCGAGCGGCTGCGCAGCACCGGACGATTTGATTCGCCCGCATCGCGCGAAACGGTTTTTCTGCTGAACAATCTGTTTCTCACGGCATTCATGTTCACGGTGCTCACCGGGACGCTCTTTCCGCTCGTGGCGGAAGCGATCAAGGGCGTGAAGGTCAGCGTCGGCGAGCCGTTCTTCAACCGGATGTCTCTGCCCATCGTCGTGACGCTGCTGTTCCTGATGGGCGTCGGGCCCGCGCTGCCGTGGAAGGCGGCGTCGAGGGCGGAATTGAGAGCGAAGCTGCTCCCGCCGTCTATTGGTGCCGTGGTCATGCTGATCGTCGCGCTCGTGGCCGGCGCGCGAAATATTTATTCGCTGCTCGCATTTACCTTCGCGGGCTACG
>DASYSH010000004.1:0-8062 GCA_036003525.1 Gemmatimonadaceae bacterium
CCCGCTGGACTCGCCTCTCACCCCTAGAGTAGCGTTAGTCCATGCCCCAAGTCACCGTAACAAGACTCCTCCGTTTCAACGCCGCCCACCGCGTCCACAATCCCGCCCTGAGCGACGACGAAAACACCCGCCTGTTCGGCAAATGCAACAATCCGAACGGGCACGGGCACAACTACACCCTCGAAGTCTCGGTCACCGGCGAGCCAGACGAGACGACCGGCTACGTCATCGATCTCGGCCTCGTCAAACGTATCGTCGAAAAAGAGTACGTCGACCTCGTCGACCACAAGAATTTCAACCTCGATGTCCCGTTCATGAAGGACATCAACCCGACCACTGAAAACATCATCGTCGCATGCTGGCGGCGGCTCGAGCCCGCGCTGAAACCCGCGCGGCTCACGCGCCTCAAGCTCTGGGAAACGGAGAACAACTATGTCGAGTACGAAGGCCGCTAAGAACGGCGGCAAATCCGAACGCGCCGCGCTCGACGGAAAGAAGACTCTCCGCGGCGACTGCACGCTCGAGCTCGAAGGAATGGTGCGCACCGAACTCGCGCTGCTCGGCGAAGATCCCGCGCGCGAAGGGCTGCTCCGCACACCGCATCGCGTTGCCGAATCGATGCTCTGGCTGACGCGCGGCTATGAGATGAACGTCGAAGACATCGTGGGGCAGGCGCTGTTCGACGAGGAGCATCAGTCGATGGTCATGGTCCGCGACATCGAGCTTTACTCGCTGTGCGAGCACCATATGCTGCCGTTCTTCGGCAAGGCGCACATCGCGTACATCCCCAACGGAAAAATCGTCGGCCTCTCGAAGCTGCCGCGGATCGTCGAAATGTTTGCGCGCCGGCTCCAGGTGCAGGAGCGCCTCACCGAGCAAATCGCGATTGCGATCAACGACGTGCTCAAGCCCCTCGGCGTCGGCGTCGTGATCGAGGCGTATCATCTCTGCATGATGATGCGCGGCGTCGAGAAGCAGAATTCGAAGACCATCACGTCGGCGCTGCGCGGATCGTTCCGCGACGACGCAAAAACGCGCGACGAATTTTTGCGGCTCGCGTACACGCCGTCGACGCCCCTGCGCTAATCGCAGCGATGACGAACCCGCTCGCGGGAACCAGCGCGATCGTCACCGGCGCGTCGCGGGGAATCGGCGAGGCCGTCGCCCGGTCGCTGGCGGCAGCGGGAGCGCGCGTCGCGCTCGTGGCGCGTCGCCGCGAACCACTCGAAAAGCTCGCGAGAGAACTGGGCGCCGGCGCGTTCGCGGCGCCGTGCGATCTCACCAACGCGGATGCCGTGCGCGCCGCGGCGGCGTCGATCGTCAGGACGCTTGGCGTGCCGCCGCAAATCCTCGTGAACAACGCGGGTTCGTTTCGCGTCGGAGCGGTGCAGGAACTTGCGGCGGAAGACTTCCGAACGATGCTCGATCTGAACCTGTTCGCGCCGTACCTGTTCGTGCGTGAGTTTCTGCCGGCGATGCTCGCCGCGCGGCGCGGACATATCGTCTCGATCGGATCTGTCGCCGACCGCTCCGCGTTTTCGGGCAACTCCGGCTATTCGGCGAGCAAGTTCGGCGCGCGGGCGCTGCATGAAGTGCTGCGCGTGGAGACGAAGGGCACTGGTGTGCGCGCGACGCTCATTTCACCGAGCACGACCGACACATCGATTTGGGACGGGCTGGCCCCGGAAAAGCGCGCGCGATTCCCCAAAGCCACCGACATGCTCCGCGCCGATGATGTCGCAAATGCCGTCCTCTTTGCGGTCACGCAGCCGCCCACCGTCAATGTCGACGAACTGAGACTGACGCGCGCCTAGCCTTTGTCGGTTTTCGCGCGGCGCAGCACATTGAGCACGGGCGTCGCGACGCGTTCGGCGACCCACGAACGCTCATCGCGCGCGAGAATCTCGACACCCCGCGGCACGACCGTTCCGCTCTGGGCGACGAGACGTCCTCCCGGCGCGAGCGTCTTGACCGCCGATTGCAGCAGCGAGTCCGACACATCCCAGTCGAATGCGATCCCGCGCATGCATCCCGCCGCGAACGGCAGAATATTCGGCCGTCCGCAAATCGACATGACCGCCTGGGCCTGCCGGTCCATCACCGACATCGCCACGAACTGTGATTCCGGTGACATCTCGATGTACGAAGGGATCGAATAGCGCCCCATCACATCCACAAGATAGAGGCCGCCGCGCTCGTCGAGACCGAGCAACGCCGCGGCGCGGATCGTGTTTTCCTGGGACAACGCGTCCGCGGCGGGGGTCATGACGGGGAAGTCGCCTTCCATATCCATCACCCCTTTGTGCACGCGGTATTCGGCCTCGCAGATGGAGCAGCCGAGCGTTCCCTCGACGATGTAGCGCTCGTGTGTGACGGCCGTCGTCGCGACAAGCGGATTGTCGTCGTGCGGATGCGGGCAGCGCAGCTTGTCGAGCAGTTCGACGAACATGGATGGGCCTCGGTGCGTTAGCCGACCCGCGCGTCGGCGGCGTCGTACAATGAATCGATCAGTGTCTTGTAATCGCGGTCGATGATCCTGCGCTTCACCTTCAGCGTCGGCGTCAGTTCGCCGCGCTCGACGGAAAAATCGTGTTCGAGCAGGGCAATTTTCTTCGGCTGCTCAAATTTGGCGAGGCCGGCGACAGACGTCTGCTTCGCCACTTCCTTCTCCATTTTCATGCGGATCGTCGGCATCTCGAGCAGCTGTGAACGCTGTGTCCAAATGATGTTGTGCCGGCCCGCCCAGCGCTCGAGCTGGTCCCAGTTCGGCACGACGAGCATGACGGGATACTTCCGTTTGTCGCCGATCATGACGGCCTGACTCACGTACTTGTTCGTCTTCACCGCGTTTTCGATCGGCTGCGGCGCAATGTTTTTTCCGCCGGCCGTGACGATGATGTCCTTCTTGCGATCGGTGATGCGCAAATATCCGTCGTCGAGGACGCCGATGTCACCCGTATGGAACCAGCCGTCGGGATCGATCGCTTCACGCGTCGCCTGCTCGTTGTGGTAATAGCCGGCCATCACATGGCGGCCGCGCGTGAGGATTTCCCCGTCCGCCGCGATGCGGACTTCCACGCCCGGAAAAGGTTTTCCGACGGTGCCGATCCGGAATGCATCCGGCGTGTTGCAGGAGATCACGGGTGATGTCTCGGTGAGTCCGTAGCCTTCGAGAATCACGAGTCCCGCGGCGTAGAAAAACTTGTTGATCTCCGGCGCGAGTGGCGCGCCGCCGGAGACGAAATACCGGAGGCGTCCGCCGGTCCGTTCCTTCAGCTTGCTGAACACGAGTTTCTGCGCGAGCGAATATTTCATCGCGAGCCAGCCATTTGGCCGCCGGCCCGCGAGCGTTTCATCCGCCCACTTGTCCGCGACATCGCGCGCCCAGAAAAACACCGCCTTCTTTGCCGCACTGCCGGAGAGCGCATTCTCCAGCACACGCGCGTACATCATTTCATACAGGCGCGGCACCGACATGCAGAGCGTCGGCCGCACCTCCGACATGTTGAATGGCACGGTGTCGATCGATTCGGCGTAGGCGATCGAGACCCCGACGGTCCAGAACAGATAATCGCCGGAGCGCTCGAACACGTGCGAGAGCGGAAGAAACGAAAGCGCGACGTCCGCGAGCGTGAACGGGAGAACCGTCGATCCCGTGCGCACGTTCGAGTACAGGTTGTCGTGCGTGAGCATCACGCCTTTAGGGAGACCGGTCGTGCCCGACGTGTAGATCAGTGTTGCGAGATCATCCGGCTTCACCGCGAGCGCGCCCGCTCTCCACGCCGCGGCGCGATCCGCGCCGTCGACCGCCGCGCCCATCGCTTCGAGTTCGGCGAGCGTGTGATCGACACCCGCCGTCTTGTTGCCGCCGAAGCTGATGACGTGCTTCACATCCGGAATTTCGCCGCGGATCTCGGCGATCTTCGCGGCCTGTGCGTCGCCCGAAACGAAAATCGCGGCGGCGCCCGAGTCGGTGAGAATGTGCGTGATCTGGGCGGCGGGGAGCGTTGGATAGACCGGAACGTCCGCGATGCCGATCGTCAGGCAGGCCCAGTCCGCGATCGCCCATTCGGGGCGGTTCTCGGAGAGGATCGCGACGCGATCACCGCGCCCGAGCCCGAGTTCCTGCATGCCAAGGGCGAGCCGCCTGACCCGCTCATGCACGGTTGCATGTGAAATGGCCTCATAGCGGCCGTCGCGCTTGACCTGGTAGGCGTCGTCGCGATGGAACTTCTCGAGTGCTTCGAAAAACAGTTCCGTCAGCGTGCCTTGCACAGGGTTCTAGGTCGGTGGCTTTGGCCTCAGCTGGACCAGATAGATCACGGGGCTCCCGCGCACCGGCGCACCGCGATAGCGAACGTTCGCCACAACAGTGACTGATTCCGTGAGCGTCGGCAATAGCGTCGACCGGACGCGCAGGCGCGGCGCGACGGTCCCGTCGGGCGCCGTGGTATCGGTGAGAGAGGCGATGCCGGCGGCGTTCCAGAGTGATGCGATCGTCGTGTCGGTGACCGCCAGCGCCTTGCCGTGATACAAGAGCTGGTACGACACGAGCCACCCCTGCGTGCCGGCGATGCCGCCGGCCGTATCGGCCGTGGCCACTTTGAGCCCGAGGGTGGTGGTCACGTTCGACCCGGCGTTATCGGGGACGACATAAAACAGTGTGTCGGCGAGCGGTGCAGTCGCGACGACCGAGTCGGGACGGCGCGCGATGATCAGCGTCTGCTGCGTCGACTGAAGTCCCGGGACCGACGCGATGATGCGCACCAGTCCGTTGCGTGCCTGCGCGGTGACGATACCCGTGGAACTGATCGTAACGCCCGAGTCGAGCGCGAGGTATGTGATCGCCGGGCTCGGCAGGATCGCGCCGCTGGCGTTGAACGCTCGGGCGGCCAGTGGAGCCGCCTTGCCGAGCGTGTCGCGCAGCGTGTCGCCGGTGACGACCGCGGGGAAGGGGAGCGAATCGAACTCGATCGCCGTGACCGCCGACGCGTTCGTGCTGATCTCGGTGCAGCTTCCGGCCACTGCAGCCACGGCCACTGCGAGGGGAGCGATCATCCGCATCGATACAACCCGCATCACGCCGCGAAACGCTCCGCGAGCATTGCCGCGAGATGGATATACGACTGCGACCCGGGATCGCTCGGGGCGCGCAGCACCGCCGGCTGTCCGGCGGCGAATGCCTCGCTCACTGCCGCGCTTCTCGGAATGACGAGATCGAAAATCATGTTCTTGGGCAGGTGGCCGCGCAGGTATTTCTCCGTGCGCTCGCACGCGGGATTTCCCGCCTCGTACATCGTGAGGAGAATTCCGTCGAGGGTCAGCTGCGAGTGGTGCTTCACGACGTCCTGGATGCCGCGAAGAATCTGCGGCGTGGTCTGCAGGACGAGCGGTTCGCATTGCAGCGGCACCAGCACGCGGTCGCTCGATTCGAGCGCGCGGCGCGTGATGGGGCCGAGCCCCGGCGGCGTGTCGACGACGACGATGTCGCAGCGCTCGCGCGCGGCTTCGAGCATTTTCGGAAGAAGGTCACCCTCTGCGATACGCTTGGCATAGTCGGAATGATCCGCGTCGTCGCTCACGGTGCCGACGAGCATCACGCGCAGCCAGGGAAGCGCGGTCGGCAGGATCACGTCCTTCAGCGGGCGGGTGCCGTTGAGATAGTCGGCGAACCCATGCGTGCCGTGCCCCTTTTTGAGCGCGGCGCCGTAGCGCACGGAGCCCTGCGGATCGACGTCGACAATGAGTGTCTTGAGGCCGCGACGCGCGAGCGCCGCTCCGAGATTCACCGCTGTCGTGGTTTTGCCGACGCCGCCCTTCTGACTGACGATCGAAAGAATCTGACCCACGTTACCCCTAGGTTACTGCTCTGCAGTCGGCGTCATGCCGCCTGATGGATTCTTCATCTGCTCGAGCGTGGCTTGAGCGTGGCGGATCCAGCGTTCGGCTTCTTCGCCGGATGGAGGCTGCGCAAGAAAAGCGTTCAGGTGTTTTTCCGCGCCGGCATTGTCACCGCGCTTGACGAGAAGAAATGCGAGGCCGTAGTGCGCACCGGAAAGCGTCGGATCTATTTCCAGCGCGCGCCGGTACGCGCGCACTGCTTCTTCGAGACGACCGGTGCGTGAAAACGCGATCGCCATGTTCTGCAGCACTTTCAGGTCGTTCGGCGTGTCGCGGAGCGCGAGACGGTACGATGTCAACGCGGCGTCGTAGTCACCCTGACGCTCCAGCACCAGCGCCTCGTTAAGATAATCGAGGCGCTGCGGGCGTACGTCGCTCTTCGTCTTGCCGCCGAGCAGGCGGCTGAGCCATGACATGTCGTTAAGAGACGCTCTTGTGGGGCGTTTTGGCACACTCTTTGAGACGGCAGACCGCGGTCGGCGGACGGCAGATACCTGTATCTAGTTCCTTGGTGTGGTACCCCGCATTCCGCCTCCGGGATAGCTTCCAAAATGCCCAAGAAGAAGCCCGCGCGTCCAGTGAAAGATGTGTTCAACGTCGATTGGCCGATGTTCGGCGAACTCTCGCGCGCGCTGGCGCTGAAGGTTGCGCGGGACTACGACCCGGAGCTGGTCGTCGGCATCGCGACGGCGGGCGTGGTGCCCGGAGCGGCCGTGGCCGCGATGCTCGACCGGCCGTTTCACTCGATGATGGTCAGCCGCCGCTACGACGCGGAGAAGGTGCGCGAGACGCCGGCGATATTCGGCGCGGCGCCTGTGGAAGTGCGCGGGAAGAATGTGCTCGTCGTCGACGAGACGTGCGGCTCGGGCGCCACGCTGCGTCTGGCGATCGCGTCGATTTTGAACGCTGGCGCCGCGGACGTGAGGTCAGCGGTGAGTTTCAAGACCGGCGATTACGAGCCGGACTTTTTCGGGCTGGAGACGGAGAGCGTGATCGTTCTGCCGTGGGATAAAGAGATTATCGTCGACGGGGAGCTGCTTCCGAATCCGAAATATGAGTAGCGAGTTCAGGCACGAGCGATGTGTGAGCCGCGATTTGGTGAGGAGCGAATAGAAAGGGGCGCGGAGAACGTCTCTGCACCCCCTTCCTCCTTCCTCCGCCCCAATTTGCTTCTCACGCGTCGCTCGCACCTGTAGTTACGCGAGGTCTGCGGCCGCCTCGTCGTAACTCGCCCCGGCCGCCATCCGGTCGTACAAGTGCCCCATTACTTCAGCAGAGCCGACCAAAAACCGGCACTTATGCGACCCGCTCGACCGGCATTCCACCTCGAGCACCGCCAGCGGCGCCTCGGCGGTGCGCCCGAAGAAATCGGCGAATAATCCCGTGCTGTAGTGGCACGCGGGATACGGCAGCCCGCCCGCCGCGTCCGACTCCGCCCAGTCGCTGGAGTCCACCATCGCGACGACGTCGTGCAGCGGAGTGATCGAGAGCGAACCCCACCCCGTTTCGCGAAAATACTCCGCCGCGTGCGACTGGTATGCATCGACGCTCAGCGATTCCGCGTCGCCGAGCCCGTGGCTCGCAAGCCAACCGTTGAACGACGCAAACACGGCGTCGCCGCCGGCGTAGCCCGCTTCCTGCAGGAACGTCGCAAACGCGCCGCCCGTATCGCGAATGAGTGCCGCGCGCAGCGCGCTGAGCGACGCGCGCGGAAAGGCGACGAGTTGCGACGATGAAAGGTCCATTTTTCTTTCGGTGGTTGCCATTGCAGTAAAAGAACCTCTACTTCCCGAGCATTCGCAAGAGTTCCGCTTCGTCGATCACCTTCACGCCCAGCTGCGTCGCCTTGTCGAGTTTGCTTCCCGCGTCGGCGCCGACGACCAAAAGGCTCGTCGCTTTCGACACGGAATCCGTGACGCGCCCGCCCGCGTCCTGAATCATCGCCTTCGCCTCGGGACGGCTGAGCGAAGGCAGCGTCCCTGTGATGACGACTGTGAGGCCCTTGAAGGCATCACCAGACGCGGCTCTCATCGGTTCGGCAAACGTCAGTCCGCTCTTTCGGAGCCGCTCGATGAGCTTCATCATCCGCGCATCGCGGAAGTATTCGTAGACCGACGCCGCGATCGTCGGGCCGATCCCGTGCACGGCCTCGACTTCGCCG
>DASYSH010000005.1:0-2785 GCA_036003525.1 Gemmatimonadaceae bacterium
AACGCGCGTGTCCGCGCGCCGCGCGTCGTTCATCAATGATGAGCTGAAGGCGGTCGAGCCGGATCTCGAGTCCCGCAGGGAGCTTTGCGAGCCGTATCGCGCTAGCTTTTGAGCACGATGACCCACGCCGATCACTCGTCGCACGCGCACGCGGAACATACGCATGGCCACGACAAGCACGCAGGCCATTCCGTCGCGATGTTTCGGGACAAATTCTGGATCTCGCTCCTCCTAACGCTCCCAGCGATCATCTGGGGCGAGATGATTCCTCACGCCGTGGGATTCACGCCCCCGTCGTTTCCGGGTTCGCGTTGGATTCCGTTCGTGTTCGGCACGGCGGTGTTCATCTACGGCGGATGGGTCTTTCTCGTCGGTGCATGGCGCGAGCTTCACGATCGCCAGCCGGGGATGATGACGCTCATCTCACTCGCGATCTCGGTTGCGTTCGTGTTCAGCGTCGTCGTCACATTCGGCGCTCCGGGAATGCCGCTGTGGTGGGAACTGTCGTCCCTGGTGACGATCATGCTCCTTGGCCACTGGATGGAGATGCGTTCCATTTCGCAGGCACAGGGCGCACTCACGGAGCTCGCGAAGCTGCTGCCGAATACTGCGGCGCGCGTTACCGGCGATCGCATCGAAGACGTTCCGATTGGCGAGCTGCGCGAGGGCGATATCGTGCTCGTTCGCCCCGGCGCCGCGATCCCGGCGGACGGCACCGTGCGCGAGGGCCACAGCTCGGTGAACGAGTCGATGATCACCGGCGAATCGCGGCCTGTCTCGAAGGACAGTGGCGCAGCGGTGATCGCGGGGACGGTAAACGGCGACGGCTCGCTTCGCGTCGCAGTGACGCGCACGGGTGATCAGACCGCGCTGTCCAGCATCATGCGACTCGTCGATCAAGCGCAGACGTCGCGGTCGCACGCGCAGCTGCTCGCCGACCGCGCGGCCTTCTGGTTGACGATAGCCGCGCTGGTGGCAGCCGGAATTACTGCGGCCGCCTGGATGCTGGCCAAGGCACCGGGCGAATACACGGTCGAGCGTGTCGTAACCGTGTTAGTCATCGCCTGTCCGCATGCGCTTGGACTTGCAATACCGCTCGTCATTGCCCTGTCGACCACGATCGGCGCGCGCAATGGGTTGCTCGTTCGCGATCGCCGAGGACTCGAAGAAGCGCGGCGCCTAACCGCCGTGGTCTTCGACAAGACCGGAACGCTGACCCTTGGACAGCATCGCGTGGTCGCGATGAAGACGGTGGGAGGATTGTCCGAAGATGATGCGCTCCAGCTTGCTGCTGCGGTCGAGCAAGACGCCGAGCATCCGGTGGCGCGGGCGATTGTCGCGAGCGCGACAGAGCGGAAGCTCACGATTCCTCGCGCGACTGATTTTGTGGCGATTCCGGGCACGGGCGTCCAAGCCTCTGTCGACGGCCGAGCATTGTCCGACGGCGGCCCGAACATGCTCAAGCGTCTGAACCTCGAGCTACCACCCGACCTTCATCGATTTGCCGAGGACGCCGCCTCACGCGGGCAGACGGTGATCTATCAGGTGGAGAATCAACGCGTGCAGGCGGCATTTGCGGTGGCCGACGCAATCCGTCCCGAATCCTTCGACGCGATCCGGCGCTTGCACGACGCGGGGCTCGAGGTGGCGATGGTCACCGGCGACAGCCGCGCCGTCGCCGAAGCCGTGGCTCGCGAGCTGAAGATCGACACCGTATTCGCGGAGGTTCTGCCGGAACAAAAAGTGGAGAAGATCAGAGAGCTCCAACAGCGTGGAGAGCGCGTGGCCATGATCGGTGACGGTGTGAACGATGCGCCCGCGCTCGTCGCCGCGGATGTGGGCGTGGCGATCGGCGCCGGCACCGACGTCGCCGTGGAGGCGGGAGACATTGTGCTCGTACGCAGCGACCCGCGCGACATTCCGCGAATCATCACGTTGAGCCGCGCGACCTATCGGAAGATGCTTCAGAATCTGTGGTGGGCCGCCGGCTACAACATCATCGCCATTCCGCTCGCGGCCGGCGCACTCGCGACGCGAGGCATCGTGCTCAGTCCGGCGATTGGCGCCGTCCTCATGTCGTTGAGTACCATCATTGTGGCGATCAACGCGCAGCTGCTGCGACGCGTCCAACTCTAGGCGAGGCGCAGGCCCGAGTGGACTAACGCGGCTTCGACAGAAGTACACCTATCCTGCGCATTTCACCGACGGCCGGCGCCGCGTTAGGCATTTAACCCCCAATGCTGGCCCGTGTCACGCATGGCCGCGGCGGGATTCGCGCGCGCCGCCCGGCGCGCGGGCAGGTAGCTCGCGAGCACCGCGACCGCGGCGAACACGATCGGTACGGCGGCGAACGTGAGCGGGTCAACCGGCGAGACGCCATAGAGCCACCGATCGAGCGGACGCACCGCGATCATCGCGCACGCGACACCGGCAACCGTCCCGATGGCCGCGAGCCGGAGTGCTCGCCCAACGACAAGCCGAACCACGCCGCCCGCGGATGCGCCGAGCGCGATGCGCAGTCCCATCTCCTGCCGGCGCTCGCTCACCACGTACGACATCACGCCGAAAATGCCCACGGCGCCCAGCGCGAGCGCGACTAACGCAAACACCGTCACGAGCGCGGTGGTGAAACGCGCACCGACGACCGAGCCGGAGATGATCGCGTCCATCGTTCTGACATCGGTCACGGGGACGCCGCGGTCGATGTCGTGCACGATACGGCGAATGGCCGCGCCGGCGGCGGCCGGGTCGCTCGTGGTGCGCCCGACGAGCCAGAGCTCGGTGC
>DASYSH010000006.1:0-9444 GCA_036003525.1 Gemmatimonadaceae bacterium
ACGGTCTACACGCCATTCGCGCCGCTGGAGACGAACACGTCCTATCTCTGGTCCGTGACGGGGCGCCTCTCGACGGGCGACAGTGTCAAGGTTCAGAGCATCTCGACGTTCGTCATCCAGAGCGCGAACGCTCCGCTCGCAACGGTACTGTATCAGAATTTTCCGGATCCGTTTCCGAACGCGCGCATCGCCACGACGTGCATCTGGTTCGATCTCAAGAATCAGTCCAACGTGCGTATCGACATACTCGATCTGCATGGAAATCATGTGGCGAAAATCACGCCCGGCCGCGGTCTTGGACCGACGTTTCCACCGGGCCAGTACGGGCGCGCGCTCGTCGGGAGCGACAGCGGGTGCGACGACCGGCTGACCTGGGACGGACGCGACGATTCGGGGCGCACGGTGCCGCCGGGGGTCTACCTGATCCGGTTCGTCGGGGACGGGGTAACCGCCACGAAGAAATTGCTGTTCAAAGGCCGCTGAGCGTAACCGGCGCAAAGGCGACGAGTTGCACTGGGACGACAATCATATATGTTTTGTGGATTCCGATTCCCCCAAAGAGGAGCTTCTGCATGAGCCGTCGAATTTCAGTCTCTCTTGCCTGTGCGGTGCTTCTTGCCGCATCCGCATGCCGCGACACGACGCAGGCGCCGACCGGGATCCAGCCCGGAACGATCGCCGCCGACCAGGGACAAGGCTTGGGCGAGGTACTTCGCGGTGCGGTAATCCATCGCCCGCTCGACGCCGGCCAGTCCAACGCGCCGCCGGTTCACGGCGGTGGCGGCTCGGTCAACCTGCTCTACGGCGGTGGAACGGGCGGCATCGGCGTGCAGACCGCGCCGAAAATCTACCTCGTTGTCTGGGGCTCGCAGTGGAACAGCAACGACCCGTCGGGTGAAGTCGGAATTCTTCAGAGCTTTTACAGCGGCATGGGCGGCAGCCCGTGGCTCAACAGCGTGACGCAGTACTGCCAGGGTGTTGCGGTTGGCACGATCATTTGCGGCGGCAGCGGCGTGCATGCCGGGAACCAGAGCGGCCTGTATGCAGGCACCTGGACCGACAATACGGCTGCAGCGCCATCGCGTCCGACTCAGAGCGATCTTGCGGCCGAGGCGGTCCGCGCCGCTGCGCATTTTGGCAACACGGGCGCAGGCTCCAATAACAACACGCAGTACGTGATCGCGACATCCACCGGAAACAGTTCGTCCGGTTTCAAGACGCAGTATTGCGCGTATCACAGCTCGACGGGCTCGTCGTACGGCAATATCTCGTATACGAATCTGCCGTACCTCACCGACGCAGGCGCGAGCTGTGGAGCGAACTTCAACGGACTCGGACCGAAGGCCGGCATCACGATCGTTTCCGGACACGAAGCGGCCGAGGCAATCACCGATCCGTTCCCCAACTCGGGCTGGCTCGATTCCAAGGGCGCTGAGAACGGCGACAAGTGCGCATGGATCACCACCGGCTCGCCGGGCGCGTCGCAGAACATCACGCTTTCGACCGGCACGTTCGCGATCCAGACGCTTTGGAGCAACGCGATGAACAGCAACGCCGGCGGTTGCGCCGTCAGCTACCCCTAAGAAAATACCGCGCGAAGTCACACGGGGCCGCGGCAGATCGAGCCGCGGCCCCGTTATGTTTAACCACAATCGCTCTCCCGCCCCACCGAGGTTCCATGCTCGTAGTAATGTCCCACCTTGCAACTGAAGAAGACGTCACGCGCGTCTGCGACACCATCCGCGCGATGGGCTACACGCCCGCGCCGATGCCCGGCGCGCAGCGCACGGCCGTCGGCCTCGTCGGCAACGACGGCCGCGTCGACGATTCTCTGATCATCGAACTTCCCGGCGTCGCGCGCGTGATTCACGTGTCGAATCCGTATAAGCAGGTCTCGCGCGAGTGGCGTCCCGAAAATACGATCGTGACCATCGCGCCGGGTGTCTCGTTTGGCGGAGAAGAAATTCCCGTCATCGCGGGCCCGTGCTCCGTGGAAACCGAACAGCAGATCGTCGAATCGGCGAACATCGTGAAGGCGGCCGGCGCGGTCGCGCTCCGCGGTGGCGCGTTCAAGCCACGCAGCTCACCATACTCGTTCCAGGGCCTCGGCAAGAAGGGTCTCGAGCTGCTGGCGCTCGCAAAACGCGAATCCGGCCTCGCCATCGTGACGGAAGCGATGGACGACGAAGGCGCGCATCTCGTCGCTGAAGTCGCCGACTGCATTCAGATCGGCGCGCGCAACATGCAAAACTATTCGCTCCTGAAAACCGTCGGCAAGATCAACAAGCCCGTGCTGCTCAAACGCGGCATGGCTGCGACGATTCAGGATCTTCTCCTCAGCGCCGAGTATGTGCTCGCCGAGGGAAATCCGAACGTGATTCTCTGCGAGCGCGGGCTGCGCAGCTTCGACACGACGTCGAGAAATCTGTTCGATCTCACGGCGATTCCTGTGGTGCATCAGCTCTCGCACCTTCCGATCGTCGCGGATCCGAGCCACGGAACGGGTCGCCGCGACAAAGTGCTGCCGATGGGCCGCGCTGCGGTCGCCGCGGGCGCGGACGGCATCATTGTTGAAGTGCATCCGCATCCCGACCGCGCGCTGTCGGATGGCGCGCAGACGCTGAACGGCGACCAGTTCGTCGAGATGATGCGGCAGCTGAGGCGTGTCGCCGAAGCGGTCGATCGATCGATCGCGGGCGTCGCGGCTGGCGTTTAGGCGTGCGGATAATCGTTCTCGCCGCGCTCGCGACGAGACTCGCCGCGCAGGACACCACGGCCGCGCTGGTCGAGCGCGCCGCGCACGAATATCGCGCCGCGAAAACCGTGCGCGCGACGTTTGAACAGACACTCACGAGCCCCGCGACCGGCGGCGTGCACCCCGCGCACGGCGAATATTTTCAGAGCGGTTCGCGGTTCGCGCTGCGCTTCACCGATCCTGTCGGTGACGCGGTCGTAAGCGACGGCAGCACGCTCTGGCTGTACCTGCCGAGCAGCGTGAAGGGCCAGGTGATGAAGATGCCGAGTCAGGCCGGCGCGGGGCTCGATGTGCTGACGCAGCTGCTGTCATCGCCAAAGGACAGCTACGTCGCGAAGCGCCTCCGCGACGACACCGTCGACGGTCACGCCGCGACCGTCTTCCTGCTGACGGCGAAGAAGAAAGATTTTCCGTTCACCAGAGCCACTCTCTGGATCGGAAAATCCGACGCGCTGGTCTGGCAGCTTGAAACCACCGAAGACACCGGCATGCTGCGCCGCGTGCGTTTCACATCGGTTCAGACCGACGTTGAGCTGCCCGCGAACGCTTTTGTGTTCAATGTGCCGCAGGGAGTCCGCATCATCGACTCCGAGTCGCTTATGGGGAAAAAGCCCTAGCGTCAGCGTTCCGCGAGCGGTTTCACCGCGGCGTTCGTCGACGCAATCCGGTCGAACAGCGCCTTGGGCGCCGTGACGCCGTGCAGCATCTGCACCGCATGCGCGACGACCGGATCCAGATGCACCGCGCGCCGCTGCGCGCCCGCGATGCCAAACGCCTGCTGTGCGATTTCGGCGCCGACCACACGGTCGATCGCGTCGTGGGCATCGTCGAATACGTCGCGCGGAATGACCAGGTTCTTCGCTTTCATCGCGCGCCAGAACTCGTCGCGCATTTCGGGAGTGACCTTGAAATCCGGGTCCTTCACCACGCCCGAACGAACCACCTTCGCGGCGAACGTCGAAAGTATGTCGCGGAACGGAAGCACGCGTGATCCCACCGCGGCGACCCATGCCCGCTCTGCCGGCGGCACCGTGCTGTCGCCGACCACGACGTCCGGCAGAATTCCGCCGCCGCCGACCACCGTGCGTCCCTTGTCCGTCTTGTAGCGCGGGCGCGTCGTGTCCGTCGCGGCCGCGCCGGCGACGTGATTCGGATGCGCGCGGTCGATGCTGCGCCCGGCCGGGGTGTACCACAGCGCGTCGGTGAGCTTGAGTGCCGACCCGTCCTGCAGTCCGATCACGGCCTGCGCGCTTCCTTTGCCATACGACGGCCGGCCGATGACGATCGCGCGATCGTGATCCTGGAGGGCGCCCGCCACGATCTCCGCCGCGCTCGCCGTTCCACCGTTCACCAGCACGATGATCGGCAGGTTCGGCCAGCGCTGCGGCGCAGTCGCCTTGTACGAGGCGTTCGCGGTCGGCACACGCCCCTTCGTCGACACGACCTTCTGCCCCGGATCGAGAAAGAGTTCGGCGACGGCGACGCCCTGCGCGAGAAGACCGCCGGGATTGTTTCGCAAATCGAGCGTCAGCGACGTCGCGCCGGCCTTCACCAGCGAATCGACCGTCGGCGCCAGCTCGAGATTCGTAGAGTCGGTGAACGCCGCGACGGCGACGTATCCGACATGATCGTCGAGAATCGTCGCGCGCTGCACCGAGCGCACGCGGATATCGCTGCGCTCGAGCGTGAGCGGAATTTTCGCGCCGCCGCGTTCGATCACGAGCTTCACGCTGCTGCCGAGCGGGCCGCGCAGCGCGTTGCGCGCTTCTTCAACGGTCCAGCTCTTGGTCTGCTGCCCGTCGACCTCCACGAGGCGGTCCGCCGCGCGAATTCCCGCGCGCTCCGCCGGCGAACCCGGCCGCGGCGCGAGCACCGTGACCCATCCGTCGCGGATGTCGACGTTCATGCCGACGCCGGTGTAGCTGCCGGCCACCACCTCGCGCAGCCGCCGCAAACTCTCGGGCGTGAGGAATGTGGTATTGGGATCGCCGAGCTGCCGCACGAGCCCGGTCGCGGCGCGCTCATACAATTCTTCAGCCGACGCGGTATCGACCCAGCTCTGCTCGACGCGATGGAGCACGGCGTCGAACAGCCGCGCACCCTGAGCCTCGCTGATATTCACTTTACCGCGCGGCGCGCGCGCGGCGAGTCCGCGCTGCACGAACCAGCCGCCGGCCAGAACGGCGCCGGCGAGCACTCCCGTGACGAACGCCTTTCCGAGCGTCACGCCGCCGCTCCGGCGAGCGCGCGCAGTTCGTGAAACCGCGTGGTGACAACGTCGAGGACGCGGGTCTCGACGTCATCCGGCGATCCACTCGCGTCGACGGCGATGATCGGCCCGCACTCTTCGTGCGAGCTCTGCCATTCGCGCGTGGCGAATTCCGCGAACGCCTGCTCGACTCGCGCGTGAAACTCACGCCCTGACTGCTCGATCCGGTCCGCTTCCCCGCGGCGCTTCGCACGCTCGAGACCGACGTCCGCGCCAAGCGTGAGCAGCACCGTGAGATCGGGAACGAGCCCGTTCGTCGCCATCACGTTCGCCGAGCGCACGTCGCTCTCCGGCAGTCCGCGCCCGGCGATCTGATACGCATACGTCGAGAGAAAAAAACGATCGAGGAGCACGATCATCCCGTCGGCGAGCGCCGGCGCGACCTCGCACGCGACGAGTTCCGCTCGCGACGCCATGTAGAGGAGCGCCTCGGCGCGCGGCGACACCGACCACCGCGGGTTGAGCACGAGGTCGCGGACAACGTCGCCAATCGATGTCCCGCCCGGCTCGCGAAATTTCTTGTGCGGAACGCTCGCGCGCGCAAGCTGCGCAACGAGGCGGTCGAGCTGCGTGCTCTTCCCCGCGCCCTCGACGCCCTCGAATACGATCAGCCGCCCGCGCTTGCCGTCGATCATCCCAGCGTGATGATCGGACTCGCGGCGCCTTTGCGCATGCCGTCGAGAATCCACTGGTTCACCTGCACCATCACCTTGTCGAAGTTTTCGTTCGTGACGATCACGCGCTGATACGTGGGATTCGTCTGCACTTCGCCGAGGAGGCGGTCGAGTTCCTGTTCCATTTCGGCGGTCGGCTGTTCGCCGCGCTCGATCATCTGCTGCGCGGCGGTGCGCAGGCCCTCCATCTTCTGGAGGAGCTCCATCGCCGCCTTGTCATCGTTGAGCGCCGCATTCGCGCGCTTTACGGCCTGGTATTCCGAGCTCTGGCCGATCAGGCGGCCGAGTTCCGTCGCGCGTTCGTTCAGCATCACCGCTCCTTGCGTCTGGCCACGAGAAAGCGTTCGCGTCCCGTGAGGTCCGTTCGTATTTCGACATCGCGATATCGCGTGTCAGTTTCCGTGCACTCGCGGGCGAGCTGAGCCCGCCGCGCGTCGATCTCCATCGCAAGCAATCCGCCCGGCTCCAGAAATTCCGCGGCGTCGCGGACGATTTCGCGGATCGCCGCCATGCCATCGTCTTCGCTGAACAACGCGAGCGCAGGCTCCCAATCGCGCACGAGCGCCGGCAGCTCAGCCGACTCCGCAGGAGAAATATAGGGCGGGTTCGAGACAATCGCCCGAAGCCGCTCGCCGGCCAGCGGCGCGAGCAGGCTGCCCTGCCGAAACTCGACCAGCACCCGCTTATCCGGGGCGATGACGCCGAGGTTCGCATGGGCCACGTCGAGCGCATCGAGTGAGATATCGGTCGCGATGATGCGTTCGAACCGGGCCTCGCTGGCCAGCGCAAGCGCTATGGCGCCCGACCCGGTCCCGATGTCGGCCGCCGTCCCACCGGCCTGCGTGGAGAGGCCCAGAACCAGTTCGACGAGCATTTCCGTTTCGGGGCGCGGAATCAGCACGCGCTGATCGACGTTCAGCTCGAGATGCCGGAAGGCGGTGTGACCGACCGCGTATTGCATCGGCATCCCGCGAACGAGCTTGGCGCCCGCTGCCTGAATAGCGGTTGTGGCGCGCTCATCCAGTTCGATATTCTGATTCGCCGTCGGCCAAAACTTCGGCTTGTCGAGCACCGCCGCGATCAAATCGCGCGCATCAGCCCGCGCGGGAGGAACTCCCGGCCCCGCCAAATCGATCGCAAGCCGATCAAACAATTCTGACAAGAGCATCAGCCTACCTGCCGTCCGCCGTCCACCATCCCGGCTGCCGTCCGCCGTCCGCCGTCTTTCGTCCGAGGAGCCGTCCCATCAGTTGGCTCCGCCGAGTTGCTCTTCCACCGTCGCAAGCTTGAACGCCTCGATCAGCGCCGTGAGATCCCCGTTCAACACCGCATGCAGATCATGCGACGTGTAGTTGATCCGGTGATCCGTCACACGATTCTGCGGAAAGTTGTACGTGCGAATTTTCGCGGAACGATCGCCCGTGCTGACCTGCGATTTGCGGAGCTTCGAACGCTCGGCCTCCTGCGCGGCAACCTTCATATCGAGCAGTCGCGCGCGCAGCACTTGCATGCCTTTGAGCTTGTTCTGCAGCTGGCTCTTTTGATCCTGCTGACTCACGACGAGTCCCGACGGAATGTGCGTGATGCGCACCGCCGAGTCGGTCGTGTTCACGGATTGCCCGCCGGGGCCGCTCGAGCGAAAGACATCGATGCGGAGATCTTTGTCTTCGATTTTCAAGTCGATCTCCTCGGCTTCGGGCAGCACCGCGACCGTCGCGGCGGACGTGTGGATGCGTCCCTGCGCTTCCGTGGCGGGGACGCGCTGCACGCGGTGCACGCCGCTCTCGCCGCGCATCTCACCAAATGCGCCCGGCCCTTCAATCTTGAAAATCGCCTCCTTCACGCCACCGAGATCCGCGTCGGAGAGCGAAAGGATTTCGACCTTCCACCCTTTGCGCTCCATGTAGCGCGTGTACATGCGGAACAGTTCGCCGGCGAACAGCGCGGCTTCATCGCCTCCCGTGCCCGCGCGGATTTCGACGATCGCGTTGCGGTCGTCGAGCGGATCGTGCGGGAGAAGGAGCGGCTTCAGCTCTTCTTCCAGCTGCGCGATCGATGCCGTGAGACGCGCAAGCTCGGCCTGGGCCTCGGCGGCCATTTCAGGGTCGTCAACGCCGACGAGCTCGCGGACTTCCGCGAGCTCGTCGTCGTACTTGTGGAGCGTTGCCGCCTTTTCTACGACCTGCACGAGCCGCTGGTGCTCGCGGCCCAGCGATGCCATCAATCTGGAATCGCGGAGCGTCTTCGGGTCGAGCAGCTCCCGTTCAACTTCCGCCGCGCGGGAGACCGCGTCGGCGAGGAGATCCCGGAGGCTCAGACGGTTGCGGGCTGAGGCTTGTTGTACTTCTGGCGGAAGCGCTCAACGCGGCCAGCCGTGTCGATCAGCTTCTGCTTGCCCGTGAAGAACGGGTGGCAGTTCGCGCAAATATCGAGGTGAATCTCGGCCTGCGTGCTGCGGGTCTTGAACGTATTTCCGCACGCGCAGCTGACGGTCGCCACGGCGTAAACGGGATGGATATCGGGCTTCATTTGGGACCTCAACTGTGATTTGGGGCTAGCTTTTGAAAGTAATCGATTTGACGGGCAGATTCAACCGCAACAGCCACCGGTCGCTATTTGGGGCTGCCGCCGTTGCGCAGGGCGCATTTTGCCTTCGTAGTGCTGCGGATTGTGAACATGTGAACTAATTTGCGAGTTTGGAGTAGGATTACCTCCATTCACCCATCCGACCATGCGCACTCGAATTCTCCCTGTGGGACTGGCGCTCGTGGCCGCGGCCTCGTGCGGCGGCGGCGGTTCCAACTCGTCCGGCGGCTACAACTCGAACCCGAATCCGACATCGCCGACGCCGGCTGCCGACGATCCGACCCCGCTGTCGCCGACGCAGGTGAACGCGAACCCGGCGCTCGACTATAACCCGGCATCGATTTCCGTCACGGCGGGAACAACGGTCACGTTCAGTTTCGGCAGCATCGGGCACAGCGTTTCGTTCGTCACCGCCGGCTCGCCGAACAGCATCCCGGTGACCGCGAACGCCCAGGTCGGCGTCACCTTCCCCAATGTCGGAAGTTTCGCCTACCACTGCCTCGTGCATCCGTACATGCAGGGCGTGGTGAACGTGCACCAGTAGTACGCCGGGTTACGGTTCTTTTTTCCAGCGCGCGATGATTTTGTTCGCTTCGTCGCCCGGAACCCAGATCACCAGCACTTTAGCGCCGGCGGCGCCGGTCTTGTGACGGATCTTGTCCGGCGGCTTTACGTAACCCGTCATGCCCGGCGTGAGAAGCTCGGCTTTCCCGTTCACGGAATGCTCGAGTTCTCCGGACAGTACGTACAAAATTTCGATCGCGCCGTGCTGGTGATCGCCCGAATCTGAGTTTGGCGGAAATGTGATTTCGCCGACCGAAACTTCACGACCGAGATTCGCATCGCTGACCATCAGGCGCAGCGTTGAGCCGGCCGGCGAGCGATACGTTGCGTCCGCGACCGCCGCGACCATGTTCTGGCGAACGTACCTGCCGTCGAACCCGACCGGCCACGTTTTCCCATCGTCCCTGGACGACGAGAACGTCTGCCGAACCGTGTCTTTGCCGTACGGAGTGAATGTGAGACGCTGCAGGACTCTCTTTCCGTCGGCACCGAGCGTCCAGCCTTCGAACCGCATCGCGCCATCACGGAATTCGCCGGAATAGTCAAGCGAGCCCCCTCCCTCCGCGACCCATACCTGCCGCCATTTCTTCTGATTC
>DASYSH010000007.1:0-2054 GCA_036003525.1 Gemmatimonadaceae bacterium
CGCCGGACGTTGCGCCGGGCATCGAACTCGACACGCGATCGCCTGCGGCGCTCGTCTATACATCGGGCACGACGGGCGCGTCGAAGGGCGCGGTGCTGACGCACGGCAACTTCGCGTCGAATGCGCGATCGGTCGCCGAGTGCTGGAAAATCACCAGCGCCGACCGGTACCTCGCGGTGCTCCCGCTCTTTCATGTCCACGGGCTCGGCAACGGCATCCAGACGTGGCTTGCCGTGGGGTGCAATATGAAACTCGTCGAGCGCTTCGATCACGCGACAGCCGCGGATCTGTTCGAGTCGTATCGCCCGACGCTTTTCTTTGGTGTGCCGGCGATGTACGTGCGGCTGCTCGATGTCGCAGATGATCGCGCGCGCGCAATCGGAACGAACGCACGGCTGTTCGTGTCCGGTTCCGCGCCGCTCCCCGCGCACGTTCACGAAGCATTCCGCGCGAAATACGGGCACATGATTCTCGAGCGTTACGGCATGACCGAAACGCTCATGAACGTGAGCAATCCCTACGATGGTGAGCGCCGGCCCGGCACAGTTGGATTTCCATTTCCGAATGTGTCCGTTCGCATCCTGGGCGACGATGGCCGCGAAGCAGGCATCGACGCGACCGGAGAATTATTCGTGCGCGGCCCGAACGTGTGCGATGGGTACTGGCGACGGCCCGACGCGACCGCGGCTGCCTTCGCCGGCGGCTGGTTCCGCACCGGCGATATCGGCAAGCGCTCCGCCGACGGTTACATCACGCTCGAAGGACGCCGCAGCGACCTCATCATTTCCGGCGGATTCAATATTTATCCGCGCGAGATAGAAGAGCTCTTGATGGAGCAGCCCGGCGTTCGCGAAGCAACCGTCATCGGCGTCGCCGATCGCGTGCGCGGCGAAGTTCCGGTCGCGTACATCGTCACCGAATCATCGTTCGATGAAACCGCGGTCCTCGCGCATCTCCGCACCCAGCTCGCGAGTTTCAAGATCCCGCGCGGCATCGTGCGCGTCGATTCCCTCCCCCGCACGGCACTCGGCAAAGTACAGAAGCACTTGCTGCCTCCGTTTACTCCGGGAGAATCTCGCCCTTAGTTTCGACCGCGAACGGAATGATGAACATTCCGAGCAGAAACGCCGCGCCGGTCCACGCGATCGGAGTGCCAAGCGTTCCCATCCGCAGCACTGCCGCGCCGAGCGCGAAGTTCACGGCCGCGCCGAGGAAACGACCGATCGAGGTGCAGAACGCGAACGCCGTTGCGCGCACACGCGTGTCGTACTGCTCGGGCAGCCAGATGCTGAAGACCGTAAAGTTTCCGCCGGCAAATCCGAGCAGAAAGAGCGCCGCGATGAACGGATACAGGCCGTTGTCCAAATAGAATGCCCAGCCAAACGCGGCCGGTATCGCGATCATCATTCCCGTCCAGAACAGCGCGAGCGTTCGCTTCCGTCCGATTCGCTCGGCGAACAGTGGAACCTCAAGGCATCCCAGAATCGTGCCGAGCGAGAGAATGCCGGTGCCGAGCGACACCATTTTGGCGGCGTGTGGCGCGTCCATCCCCGCTTTCTTGGCGAGACTCGTGATCGCCGCCGGCTCGTACACGGCGCCCGCCCAGAGTCCGATGATTGCGACGGACAGAAGGACCGCATTCACGATCGTGCGTTTGCGGTAGCGCGCGGAAAATATTTCGACGAGCGGGTGCGCCCGCTTCGCTTCTGCCTCATGTTCTTTCCAGCGCCGCGGCTCCTGTACCTTGAAGAGCGTAACGATAGAAACCACCACGGGCACGAGGCCGCAGAGGAACATCGCGCGCCACCCGTACCGCGCGCCCACGGTGTAGTTCAGCGCCGCCGCGACGAAGAATCCAAAGTAGTAGCCGGTCTGCAAATATCCCGCGCCCATTTTGCGCCGGTCTTCGGGCCACGCTTCTGCGACGTACGTCCCGGCCATCGCCCACTCACCGCCGACGCCAATGCCTGCCAGCAGCCGGAACGCGCCGAGTTCCCAGATATTCTGCGCGAACGCTGATGCGCCGGTGAAGAGCGCATAGACGAGAATCGTCG
>DASYSH010000008.1:0-4916 GCA_036003525.1 Gemmatimonadaceae bacterium
GAATTCAGGCCATACCTTGGCCACTGCAAATTCCAGGACTGCTCGCACGGCACGGAGCCAAGTTGTGCGGTGCGCGCGGCCGTCGAATCGGGGCAAGTCTCACGCAACCGCTATGAGAGTTATCTGAAACTGCGAGAGGAACTCTCGGAGGCCGAGGATAAGTGGTGAGACCACGCCGCGGCTGAGCTGTGGCGCGCGTGATGTGCTGTCAAAGACGGATTTTCAGACCGTCCCGGCACAGCCATGTGACCCCGATCAGGACGAACGTTTCGGTGGCCAGTTCGGAAAGACCGCGGCCGAGCGATGGGGCAAACAGCACGAGTTCGTCGAAGCGCGATTTGCGGACGATCGTCGGCGCGCCGTCGATCAGGTAGATCACGGCTGCGATGAGTATCACCGTGCCAAGCAGGAGCAGCGACCGCACCGCCGCGGCGCGCCAGCTTGGCGCGAGCCGGACGTTCATAACTCTTTTTGCCATTCGGGGATAAAGCGGTCCGCCACTTTCGCGATCCACCGCCAGTTCATGGCGATATGGGCGCAGATGAACACCCACATCACGTCCGTCCAGTTGTTGTGTGTCGTGCGCCACACCCTGTCATCGATTGTTTCCACTCCCATCCGCGGCAGCGCGACTCGTGAAATCACCAGGCCGGACACGACTACGACCGTGGTGCTCACGAGGAGCATCGCATTGAGCAGGAGATTCACGAAATCGCGGCGCCGCGCCGGCACGAATGCGCGCTTCAGCGCAGTCACGATCCAGCGCCACGAGAGAAGCAGGTGCACGAGCACCGGGAGAATCAGGGCGACGCCGAACCATTCATGCAACGAGAGTCCGGTCAGGCGCGGCGACATCAGGAGAAGGCAAAGCACGAGCAGCAACGTGTCGACCGACAAGACGAACGTCTTGCTTGGAGCGCCGGCGGTTGTCGTCACGTCAGGGCGAAAGACGTCCCACGGTCCAGGCAGCTCCGTCTCGCGTATAGACGATGCGATCGTGGAGGCGGCTCGAGCGGCCCTGCCAGAATTCGATTGAATCGGGCGTGACGCGGTATCCTCCCCAGTGCGCCGGCAACGGAACTTCATCGGGGTATGCGATGTCGAGCCGCTTCACTTCGCTCTCAAGAATCTCGCGTGACGCGAGCGGTGCGCTCTGATGCGACGCGAGCGCGCCGATGCGGCTGCCGTGCGGGCGTGTGCGAAAATACGCGTCCGATTCGTCGCGCGTGACGCGCGCGACTGTTCCGCTGATGCGAACCTGCCGCTGCAGCGCATCCCACCAAAAGCAAAGTGAGACATGCGGATTCGACGCGATCTCGGCGCCTTTGCGGCTGCGATAATCGGTGAAAAATACGAAGCCCGCTTCGTCGAAGCGCTTGAGCAGCACGACACGAGCCGACGGGCGGCCGTCCGGTGTGCTCGTCGCGAGCGTCATCGCATTGGGCTCGACCATTCCCGCGCGCAGCGCCTGGTCGAACCACTTCTCGAATTGCGCGATCGGATCGGGATCCACATCGCGCTCGGTGAGCGATTCTCTGGCGTAGTCCTGCCGAAGTGCCGCAAGGTCCATGCTGGAACTTAGCCGACTCGGTGAGACGACGCTAAGTTTCCGTGAGATGACACTTCCTCCTGGCACCGCCGAACATCGCGTTGAAGGCGACGCGCTTCCGCCGATCCGGTGTGCGGTGCTCGCCGTCAGCGACTCGCGCACGCTCGAGACGGATGAATCGGGCAAGCGCATGCAGCGGCTGCTCGTCGAGGCCGGGCATTCGATCGCCGATTACACGCTGCTCAAGAATGACGAACTGCAGGTCCGCGGGCATGTGCGCGCGCTGATCGGACGCAGTGATCTCGATGCCGTGCTGATCACGGGCGGAACCGGATTGGGAAGCAAAGATCGCACCGTGGAGGCGGTGAAGCCGCTGCTCGAAAAAGAGCTTCCCGGGTTCGGGGAGATTTTTCGGATGATCTCATTTCAGGATCAGATCGGCGCGGCGGCGATTCTTTCGCGCGCGCTGGCGGGCTCGGCGAACGGGAAGTTCGTGGTTTCGATGCCCGGATCGAAGGCTGCGGTCGAGCTGGCGTTGACCCGGATTATTCTGCCGGAGCTTCGGCATGCGATTCGGGAGCTGAGACGTTGATCGGTGCGCTCACCGCTCACCGCTCACCGCTCTCAACGCACGGTTAGCGGCGGTTCGCCGTCGAGTCTTTTTTCATCCAGATGACCAGCGTGCGGCCGCGATTGGTGTAACAGCCGCGCGCCTCGAGATTGTGAGACCAATCGGTGCCGCGCGGAAAAATTTCGATCGTCGAAACCTGGTCCGCGTAGTAGGCGTTCACCGGCATCAGCGTGCGCCCGTTGCCATTCAGGATGATGCAGTCCTGATTGGTGCATCCGATGACCTGACAGAGGTTCGCGCGTCCCGCTTTCGCGAGATCATCCGTCGTCATGATTGCGGCCAAGTGCGTCTTCCAGCGCGTGCGCTGATCGAGATCCTTGTAGACGAACGTGTCGCGGCCAAATCCACTCGCTTCTGTTATCTGCACAGGGGTGAGATTCTGCGAAAGGCGCGCCATTCGCAAAGTGTCTGCGCGATCGGAAAACATGTTGAGCGATCCGAAGTAGGCTGCGTAGCCGATCTTGCGCATGCGAAGGACGAGCGCGCCGTGAACTTTCTTCGCCACGGTGAAGCGTCCGACTGAATCGGTTCGAATCGTATTTTCAACACCGGCGACGACGACCGCGACGTCCGGAATGGGCGTCCCGTTGTCGTCGAGAACGAGCGCTGAATAGCGCATGCCTGAACCACGTTCGCGAATGCGAATCGAGTCGAGCACCTGCGGGATCGAGGCGAGCACGATCGTCGTCGACGCGCCCGATTCCGTAACCACGATGTCGACGCTTCGTGGCTGATAGCCGATTCGCTGCGCGAACAAAGAGAATCTGCCGGGAGCGACGTTTCGGAATTCAAAGCGGCCCTCGTCGTCGCTCACGACGCGCCGTTGCGTGGAACGCAGTTCGACACGCGCGCCGGTCACCGGCCTTCCGTTCTCGTCTGTAATCCGGCCGGAAATTCCCGGCGCGGTCTGGCACAGCACAGTTGTGCCCGCGACAGAGAATGCGCTCACCAGCAGTGCGCGACGAATTTCAGCCGAGCAGATCATGGCGCTCCGCGATGGGGTGACCGCCACCAGTACACCCTGTCCGGCCGGAAAGGGTTCCTCACCCATCCGTCCCGATGTCGTTCGCTCGCGGCTATCGGCTCACAGGTACCAGCTCACAGCGCGCCCCCATCGCCCCCCGCTCTCAGCTCAGCTCCAACGACCACGTGATCGCCATCTCCGGATCCATCGTATCCCGCACCGTGCAGTACTTCGTCACCGCGAGCTCGATCGCCCGCATCGTCTGCGTGTGATCGATCTCCGCTCCTGCGATCTTGTATGCGAGATGCGCCCGCGTCACCCGCCGCGGATTATCCGGCTTCCGCTCGGCGGTCGTCACGACATCGAGCGACTCCGGCGGCGTCTTCCGCTTCGTGAGCATCTCGACGACATCGATCGCCGTGCACGTCGCCAGCGCAATTAACAATGTCTCCGGCGGGCTCGGCCCCTCTATCGACTTGCCGTCGATCCGCACCGTCGGCGATCCGGCCTTACCCGCGTCGAATTTCCACCCGCCCTTCCATTGCGCGCCGACCGTGAGATCCGCGCGCAGCTCGTCCGGCGTTCCGGGACGATCATATTTCACGGGGTCGTCCCGACCGCAATCGGCGCCCGCACGGCATTTCCCCACTCGGTCCAGCTGCCGTCGTAGTTGCGAACTTTCTTGTAGCCAAGCAGATAGGTGAGCACGAACCAGGTGTGCGACGAGCGCTCGCCGATGCGGCAGTACGCGATCACGTCGTCGGTTTTCGCGAGTCCGTTCTCCGACTCGTAAATCGCGCGCAGTTCCTCGGCGTTCTTGAATGATCCATCCGCATTCGCCGCGCGCGCCCAGGGGATGCTTCGCGCCGCCTTGATATGGCCGCCGCGCAGAGTGCCCTCCTGCGGATACTCCGGCATGTGCGTGCGCTCGCCGCTGTACTCCTGCGGCGAACGCACGTCGACGAGCTTGCCGCCCTTCTCGACGTGTGTCTGCACCTGCTTCATGAACGCGCGGATCTTCTTGTCGTTCCGCTCGGGCGCGGTGTAGTTCGTCGAAGGAAACTTCGGGACGTCCGTCACCATCGCGCGTCCTTCGGATTCCCACTTCATGCGGCCGCCGTCGAGAATGCGGGCGTTCTGAAATCCGAACAGCTCGAAGACCCACAGCGCGTACGTCGCCCACCAATTGTTCTTGTCGCCGTACAAAATCACCGGCGTCGTCTCGTCGATCCCGCGCGCGCGCAGCAGCTCCTGGAAGCGCTCGGCCGACACATAGTCGCGCAGCACATGATCGTTCAAATCGGCGTGCCAGTCGATTTTCTGCGCGCCGGGAATGTGTCCCATGTCATAGAGCAGGACATCCTCGTCGCTCTCGAGAATTCGCAGGCTTGGGTCTTTCAGATTCTTCGCGAGCCAGTCGGTCGTGACGAGCCGGTCGCCACGCACATATCCCTTCTTCTTGATCTCGCCCAGTGTCCGATGACGCATCGTGAGTTCCTCAGGATGTGGATCCAGCGATCAACCGATTCGCGTCCCATTCTCCACGGCGTGGCCGGGACGCAGCAGCACAACTTCCGTCGGCGTCGGCATCGCGCCAAGCACGAGCACCTGGCTCGTAAACCCCGCGATGCGGCGCTCACCGATGTTCACCACCGCGACGACCTGTCTTCCGGTGAGCTCGGCCGGCGTGTAGTGCGTGGTAATCTGGGCGCTCGACCGCCGAACCCCAAGCTCCGCGCCGAAATCGATCTCCAGCTTGATCGAGGGTTTGC
>DASYSH010000009.1:0-12189 GCA_036003525.1 Gemmatimonadaceae bacterium
GCCTGCTTCTCACCCCGGCCCAGCGCAACAAACTCAAAATTCCGCTCAGCTTCCAGCTCGACGAGACGTACATTAAATTCATGAGAGAACAGGCAGGGAAACCGGGATTCTTCGGGTTCTAACGGACGTCCGCTCTCATTCGTCATGTAGTGATGCAACGACATCTCATTTCCGCGCTCGCCGCGGCCTCCCTCGCGCTTGCGGTGAACTCTCCCGCGTTCGCGCAAACTCCTCACGTCACCGCCGCCACGCCGGAACAGGCCGGTGCATACCTGCTCATCGTCGGCAGCTGCCACGACTGCCATACGCCGAATTGGGTCGAGTCGGGCGGCAAAACGTCGAAGGACTCGCTCATGACCGGGCGCGCCCTCGGGTTCAAAGGGCCGTGGGGCGTCGATTATTCGAAGAACCTTCGCACGATCGTCCAGCGCGAAGACGCCGACAAGTGGGTGCACACGCTGAAGACGAAGGACGACGGTGATGGCGCGCTGCCGATGCCGTGGCACAATACGGCGCTGATGTCGGACGAAGATCTGCGCGCGATGTGGAAATACATTTATTCGCTCGGCCCTGCGCAGGGCGAACGGATTCCGCGCAGCGTGAAGCCGGGCAAGACCCCGACCGGCGAATACATTGACCTCAAAGTCATAACCGCCGACACGGTCAAGAAGCCTTAGGGAACTGGTTCCGGTGACGGCAGTATTCAAGACAAGGGTAGTTGTGTGAGTCATGCCCTTGCCCCATGTCCCCGGAACTCCTAGGCTATTGCCATGCTTCGCCGCGTGATTTTCGTATTGGCCGCCGCCGGCCCTTCGTTGCTGGCGCAGTCTGTGCCGCCCGTACCCGCCAAGCCGGCGCATTTCCAGGGTCAGGTGGTCGATTCGGCGGGGCGCCCGGTGAAATCCGCGATCGTCGAAACGGACGATCCGCCAAAAGCGGTCGTGTCGGACGATTCCGGATATTTCCGGTTCGCGGAATTGCCGGCGGGTCCGATCACGATTCGCGTGCGGCGCATCGGCTTCGAAGGTGTCGAGTTCCAGCTTCGCCTCCCGCCTGATTCAACGGTGAGCGTCGGCGTCAAACTCCTCCCTGCCGCGCAGGTTCTCGAAACAGTGCAGGTCGATGCCGGCGCCGAGGCGGCGCATCCGCAGCTTGCCGAGACCGGGTTCTATCAGCGCATGCGCGCCGGCTGGGGACACATGGTCACGCCCGACGAAATCGAGAAGCGCAGAAAATCAGCGCCGGGCGCATCGTCGTTCCTTCAGGATATCATCGGCATCAAGGTGCAGCACGGCCAATCCGCGGGGAGCTCGCGGGGGCGCGGCGGCAGCCGCGGCGGTGGCGGCGGCGCGCTCATCCTGGGGAAGACGCCGCAGGGCAAAGACTGCATGATGAACTTCCTTGCGAACGGCGAGCCCGTGAAGCTGCAGGCCGGCGAGACGTTCGACCAGTTCTTCAGCGTCAACGAGATCTATGCGATCGAAACGTACGCGCACGCGACGGAAATTCCCGCGCAGTATCAGCAGCTGCTTGGCAACGACTTTTGCGGCGCGGTCATCGTATGGACCGTGTCACGGATGACGCTCAAGCCGCAGCGCTGACCGTTCGCGACGGCGTCATCGAGTGCATACCGGTCGCGCGGCGGGCCCGTAGACGACGCTCGTCACATTGAACCCGGTCTGCACCGCGAGCAACGCCGCGAGCGCGAACCCGGACACGACCCATCGCGGCGTGAATCCCGAGCGGCGCAGCATCCACCAGCCCGTGACGAGCACCGGAACCTCGATGAGAAAATCGAGCCACCCCCAGCGGTAGACGAACAATCCGATCACCGGTCCGCCCGGCCAAAGTGCTTTCCGCCCCGTGATGTAGTCCGGCGGCAGATGCATGATCACCATCCCGCCAACCATCAGCGCCGTCAGGATGCTACGCGTGTGCAGGAACGCTGCGATCGCCATCAAGGTCGCGAGGATTCCCACGGCCGGGAGCGAGTGTGAAAACGCTGCGTCTGGATTGCAATAGTGGCCGAGCGTGTAAAGCCCGTCGAGTCCGTCGGGGGCAACGGACGCGGCGAGCAGCCAGAGCAGTGGCGCGCTCTTGCTCGGTTCGCGGCGGTCCAGCGCGCGCGCGCCGAATGCGATGCCGATGTGGCCGGTGATCATCGAAACAAGTTAGCCGTCGGGGAACCCCCTATGAAATCCGCGCACAATCTCCGACTGACGGGTCGCCCGCGCGAAGCGAGAGTTGGGGAGTCGCGACGCGCCCCGTCCGAGGCCGTCGCCTTCTCCACCGCGCGAGCGCTCCGTGCCGAACGAAATTCTGGTCCCACTCGATGGATCAAGGCTCGCCGATGAGGCGGTGGCGCACGCCGCCGAAATCGCGAGACGCATCGACGGGTCGCTCCGCCTCGTTCGCGTGCTTACGCCACTCAGCGCGTTCATCCCGTCGTCGGATTCGGCAATTTCGATCCCGGATCCCGTGATCGACGAGCAGATCCGCTCCGACACGGAACGCTGGCTCGAAGAGCGGGCGCGCGCCGTGGGAGCGCTGAACGACGTCCCGGTCAGCTGGGAGGTGCGTGTCGGCTCACCCGAGGTGCAGCTGGTGCTCGCGTCGCAGGAACGGCGCACGCGCCTGGTCGTATGCACGACGCGCGGCGCCGGCGGTACGGCAATGCGGCTGCTTGGAAGCGTCACTGACAACGTGGTGCGACATGCCAATCGCCCCATGCTCGTGATGACGCCACTGGCAGTCAAGCGCGACGTGCACCTGAAGTCCGTGCTGATTCTGACCGACGGGTCGGAGGCCTCCGGCGCGGTCGCGCCTCACGCGGAATGGCTCGCGGCGGCGTTCGGTGCGAGAGTCGACTGCATGCAGCTGATTCATCCCCCGGAGAAACCTTCCGCGGCGATACGGCGCTACATCAAAGTGACGAACCCCGATGTGGTCGCGCTGTCCACGCACGGGCGCGGCCTCACGCGACTCTACACGGGCAGCGTGGCCGACGAGCTGATGCGTACGGTCGACCGGCCATTACTCGTGTTCCGGCCGACCGAAGCGTCGTGGCGCAACGCCGCGGCGCCCGCTGCTAACTCTTCGTCGGCAACGTAAAGCGCACCACCGTTTCGACGCCGGGATTGCTTTCGATCCATATCCGGCCGCCGTGACTGAGCACGATGCCGCGCGCAATCGACAGTCCCAGTCCCGCGCCCGAGCGGTTGGTCCGCTTCGACTGCCAGAATCGGTCGAAAACGTTTGGCAGTTCGTCGGCGGGAATTCCGGCGCCATTGTCGCGAACTTTAAACACGACAAAGTTCGCATCGAGCTTCGTCTCGACCGTCACCACTCCGCCCACGGGCGTAAACTTCAGCGCGTTGCCGATCAAGTTCGAGAGCACCTGCGTAATGCGCACCGGGTCCGCGTAAACCTCTGGAAGTTCAGGCGGCAGCTTTCGCGACAGCGTGATCGATTTGGCGATTGCCAGCGGCGTAAGAGTTTCGATCGCGGCGCGCACGACTTCATCCGGCGCCATCCACTGCGGCGCGAGCCGGAGGCGTCCGGCCTCGAGCCGCGTCGCGTCGAGCAAATCCTGAATCAGGGTGTCCATCTGCGTCGCGGCCTGCAGCATCACCGAGGCGTGTTCGACGACCTCGGCCGGCAGAGCGCTGCCGTCGTCCTGTGTGGCGCGCAGAATCGCTCCGGCGAGCATCTTCACGGCGTTCGCCGGATTCCGCAGGTCGTGCGACACCAGACCGAGCATCTCGTCGCGCTGCTTCACCGCGCGCTCCATCTCGGAGAGCAGGCGCTCGTTCATCTCCTGCGCGCGCCGCTGCTCGGTGATATCGCGCAGCACCACCGAAAAGACGGGCCCGCGCTCCGACACCATATGAGCGATCGCGGCCTCAGCCGGAAACTCCTCGCCGTTCTTGCGCACGCCTGAGATCAGCGATCGTTCGCCCATGCGCCGGGAACTCACGGCAGAGCGGCCGAATTCCTCGATGTGCTTCCCGTGCGCCGCGCGGTAGCGCAGCGGCAGCAGCGACGTCAGCTGCTGCCCGAGCATCTCGTCGGGTTCGTAGCCGAAGATCCGGGACGCGCCGTCATTGAAAAAGGTGATGCGCTGCTCGCCATCGACGCAGATGATCGCGTCTGCCGCGAGCGAAAGAATGGCGGCGACGAGTGAATCCGAGAGGGGCAGCATGGTTCGCAAATGTACCATGCCGGGACGCACGCGTCAGGAGTATCCCTACACGCGCGTCAGCGCATCACCGAAAAGAATCGTCGCTTTCCCGACTCTGCGAAGTGCATGGCGCGCCGACATTTGATGCCGTAGCACCGACCCCGACCGCCCACCAGACGAGGACTTCATCCATGACCACCGACCTCAAGTCGCCGCTTGCACCAACGGGCCGGCGCGCGTTTTTGAAAACATCCGCGCTGACGGCGATCGCCGGCGGCTTGCTCGTTGCGTGCGAAAAAGGCGCATCGACTGGCGGCGCCGCTGCGGCCGCGGCGAAACCGACGGCCGACAGCGACCAGTCCGGCGGCGCGATGGCGGCCCATCCCAGCGTGCCGAGCGCAACTGCCGCGGCGGAGGAAATGGATCGTATGCACGAGGCGGGGATCAAAGCTTTCCCCGCGAAGACCGCCGGCCTTGGCAATCAAGTGCTCATTGCCAAGCTCATCGGCGGCGTAAAAGTGTTCGAGCTCACCGCCAGCAAAATCCAATGGGAAACGACGCCGGGCGTGAAAGTCGATGCATTCGCATACAACGGGCAGGTCCCCGGCCCGCAGATTCGCGTGACGGAAGGCGACCGCGTCCGCGTGATCCTGAAGAACAACCTCCCGGAATCGACGGCCATCCATTTTCATGGACTCGAACTTCCAAACGCGATGGACGGCGTTCCGTTCATCACGCAGCCGCCGGTGAAACCGGGCCAGTCGTTCACTTATGAGTTCGTCGTGCCGAACTCCGGCACGCACATGTACCACTCGCACCACAACTCGACCAAGCAGGTCGGCATGGGACTGCTCGGCGCATTTCTCGTGGAACCGAAACAGCCGACCGAAGTCGACCGGTTCGACGTCGATCATGTGATGGTTTTGAACGACGGCTTCCACGGGTATACGTTCAACGGCAAGAGCTTTCCCGCGACAGAGCCGATCGTCGCGAAAATGGGCCAGAAGGTGCGCATCCGTTTCATGAACGAAGGGATGATGATCCATCCCATGCATCTTCACGGGATCCACATGACGGTGTTTGCGAAAGATGGATGGGTGCTGCCCGCGCCGTGGAAGTGCGATACGCTCAACGTCGCGCCCGGCGAGCGGTACGACGTGATCGTGAACTGCAATAATCCAGGCACGTGGGCATTCCATTGCCATATTCTTCCACACGCCGAGTCCGACCATGGGATGCTGGGAATGGTCACGGCGCTGGTAGTGCAGAAATGACGGCCCCGGCGAGAAAGGAGGCGGTGATGTCCGGAGATTTGATTCGCGTGCTGCTGGCCGACGACCATGCCGTTGTGCGAGCGGGATTGAAGGCGGTGCTCGGAACGGCCAAGGACATCACCGTCGTCGGCGAAGCGCGCAACGGCCGCGAAGCGGTCGACGCGGCGATCCGTCTCAATCCTGACGTCGTGGTGATGGACCTCTCGATGGACGAGATGGATGGCGCTGCCGCGACGAAAGAGTTGCGGGCGCGTGCCAGCAAGTCGCGCGTGCTGATTCTGACGATGCACGCCGAGGATGAGTTCCTGATTCCGCTGCTCGAGGCCGGCGCGAGTGGATATCTGGTGAAGAACGCGGCCGACCGCGATCTGGTCGACGCCGTTCGCATCGTCGCCGGCGGCCAGCAGTATCTCCAGGCCGCGGCGGCGCGCACGCTCGCGAAAGAACTCAAGCGCCGCGAGGAACACGCGAGCGAACGGGATCAGTTCGACAGTCTTTCGGAGCGCGAACAGGCGATTCTCACGCTGGTTGCCTCCGGCTACAGCGCGCCGGAGATCGGGGCCAAGCTGAACATCAGTCCCAAGACCGTCGACACATACAAGCAGCGCGTGAACGAGAAGATCGGCCTCGCGCATCGCGCCGACTACGTGCGGTTCGCGATGAAGCTCGGGCTGCTCGAGAATACTTGATCGCGGAATGATGCCATGCGCGCGCCCGGCATTGTCCTGTTGCTCGCCTTTCTCGGGGCGAACGTTTCGCCCGTAGCGGACGGAATTCCGTTCGGCGTCGGCGAGCATTTCAAGTACGAAGTGCGGGTGGCGAAGATGGGCGCAAAGGGTCATGGCGACATGTGGGTCGCGGGCCCCGAAGTCGTGCGTGGAACGCAAACGTACGTCCTGCATTTCAATTCGTCGGCCGGGTTCGGTCCGTTCAGCGGAAGCGACAAGACCACGTCGTGGATCGATCCGCAGCGCATGGCCGCGATGCGCTACGAAAAGATCGAGCATCATCTGCTCGCGAGTAACCACGACCAGGTCGAGATCTACCCGACCCAGCGCCGGTGGACGGCCGCCGACGGCACGAGCGGCGCGACGGAGACTGATTCCCCGCTCGACGAGCTCTCGTTCATGTACTTCATCCGGACGCTGCCGCTGATGGATGATTCCGTGTACGTCGTCAACCGTCACTACGACACAGGGCGAAATCCGGAGACCGTCCGCGTCGTGGCGCATGAGCATCTCGATACCAAGGCAGGCCCGTTCGAGACCATCAAGGTCGAGATGCGGGTGAAGGATCCGCGCCGCTACAAAGGCGAGGGCCTGCTGATTCTGAACCTTTCCGACGATGCAAGGCGGATCATCGTGCGAATCGAAAGCACCGTCCCGACCTTCGGAAAAACCGTTTTGACGCTGGAGAGTTTCACGAACGATCAGCCGTAGTGGTTTTCCCCTACAAACGCCGTCGCACAGTCCGTACAAACGTTCCGCATCCCCCCCGACTGTAGCGACATCCCCGACATCCGATCTTCCCCGTGTAAGCCGCGCACCGAGCGCGACCGGCACGACACCACAGGAGATCGTATGCGAAACAGAATCCAGCAGGGTTTGATCATCATCGCCGTCGCGACCTCGGCGATCGCGGCCAGGAGCATCGCGGACGGGCTCACGCTCGCCCCCGAGAGCAAACTGTGGCTCGAAGGCACGTCCACCGTGAAGGACTTCAAGTGCACGTCGACCGCGCTCCAGGCGACCATCGACGCAAGCTCGGATGCCGTGCGCGCGGTGCTCTCGGGCGCCAAGGCGGTGAAGAGCGTCGACCTCGTCATTCCCGTGAAGACGCTCGACTGCTCCAACGGGACGATGAACGGCCACATGCAGGAAGCCATGAAGGTCAAAGAGCATGCGGACATCTCGTTCAAGCTCGTGTCCTACGAACTCGCGAAAAGCGACAGCAGCGAAAAAGGCACGCTCAACGGCGTGCTCAACATCAACGGCACCGATCAGACGATCGCGCTGCCGGTCACGCTCGTCGCCGGCGCGGGCGGTGCACTTCGCGTCACCGGCAAATACGAACTCAACATGAAGGACTACGGCGTGAAACCGCCGTCGCTGATGCTGGGAACCATGAAGGTCCGTGAAAAAGTCATCGTCAACTTCGACCTGCTCTTGAAGAGCTGAAACAGGAGAACTACAGAAAAATGCGTACCCTCAATCGACTCGCCCTCGCCCTCGCGGGCATTGCATTCGTGGCGTCCTCCGGCTCCGCTCAGATCCAGAATGTTCGTCCGGCCGACTCCCGCGGCATCAACGTCTTCGAAAATCCGAAGAACGACACGACGCCGTTCAAGAAAGTCACCGTCGGATTCGGCGGCGCGTTCGAGCAGGACTTTCAGAATCTCACGCACACCAACACTTCGACTCCCGTACTGGTTGCCGGCGTGAACAAGAACGCGCTCATGCCGATCGGCCCGGGCTTTACCACCGCGATGGCGAATCTCGACATGAACGTGCAGCTCGCCGAAGGCATTCGCGTCAACCTCGTGACGTACCTTTCGACCCGTCACCACAACGACACGTGGGTAAAAGGCGGCTATCTCTCGATCGACGCGTCACCGTGGGACATCCCGGTTCTCAATGACGTGATGAAGTACACGACGCTGAAGATCGGGCAGTTCGACGTCGACTTCGGCGACGCGCACTACCGCCGCACGGACGCCGGCAACGGTATGTACAACCCGTTCATCGGCAACCTGATCATGGACGCCTTCAGCACGGAAATCGGCGCGACCGCGTATTTCCGCCGCGACGGCTTCATTCTCGCCGGCGGCATCACACAGGGCACCTCCGACGGACAGGTGCAGGCGCCGGGACAGCATCAGCCCGCGTATCTCGCGAAAATCGGCTTCGACAAGCAGCTCAGCGAGAACCTCCGCGTCCGGCTCACGGGCGGCATGTACACCGACGCAAAGGCCACGTCGAACGTGCTGTACAACGGCGATCGCGGCGGCTCGCACTACTTCGACGTGATGGAAAACACTGCGTCCAGCGAAACGAGCAATGCGTGGTCGGGTAACCTCCAGCCGGGATTCAGCAACCGCGTCGCGTCGTACGTCGTGAACCCGTTCGTGAAATGCCACGGCTTCGAGTTCTTCGGAAACTTCGAGACCTCAACCGGCGGCGCAGTGACCGAGGCGACCGACCGGACGTGGCGCCAGAACTCGGGCGACTTCATCTACCGCTTCCTGCCGGAAGAGAAAGCGTATGTCGCATATCGCTATAACAAGGCGGTCGGCCAGCTCGTCGGAAATCCGGTCGATGTGAACATCGTCCGCACCCAGTTTGCCGCCGGACTGTTCCTCACCAAGAACGTCCTGACCAAGATCGAGTATATCAATCAGGACTACAACAAGTTCCTGGCTACGGACATTCGCAACGGCGGAAACTTCAAGGGTGTCATGATCTCGGGCGTGGTCGCATTCTAAGCAGTCAGCTCACTGCTCAATCACTTACCACCAATCGCTCACCGCTAAGCAGGTTAAGCTCGAAGCTCACGGCTCTCTGGTTGAAGCCGTGAGCTTCGACTCTTAACAGCCTGGCGGTGACCGACTAGCGGTGTGCGATTTCGCAATGAGCTCGCCACAATTTCGCGCCACGTTCCCATCCCTTTATCCGAGTTGCGCGTACTTCACCGCGTAGCCTTATTTCGAGTGGGAAGTAGCTGGTGCCAGGGCACTGAGCGCCCCGACCTTACGAGGCCGAGTGAACAAAGCGTTCGAGAAGAGATATCCGCTGGGCATCGCTGTGGTCGTTGCCATCATCGTGGCGAACACCGCGCTTGCGTATTGGAACACGGTTCAGCTCTATGCCGCCGCTGAAGGCGTCGCGCACAGCGAACGGGTGCAGGGCGCGCTCGAGCAGGTCCTGACGTCGGCTGCAGAGGCCGAGACGGGTCAGCGCGGATACCTCATCACCGGAAACGAGCGCTACCTCGAGCCGTTCAAATCGGCGGAGCAGCGCATCGACGCTGAAGTCTCGAGTCTCGCGCAGCTGACACGCGACAATGCCGACCAGGAAGCTGAAGTTCCGCGCCTGCAGCGTTTCATCGTGCAAAAACTCGACGAACTGCGCCTCACGGTCGCGGTGCGCAAGGAAAATGGCGCGGACGCGGCGCGCGCCATTGTGCTCACCGATCGTGGTCGCGTCGCGATGGACTCACTGCACGCCGTCGTCGACCGCATGGAGACCCGCGAGCGCGAGATGATCGCCGCGAAAACGGACGAGTACAGGCGCAGCCGCGACTCGGCCGTGACCGCGGGTCTCGCCGCCGGGATCACCGCTCTCGTGCTCGTCACCGCCTTCGTCACGCTGCAGCAGCGGAGCTTCCGCTCGCGCGCGGTCGCCGCGGACCAGCTGTTCGAGCAGAAGGAACTCTTCCGCACGACCCTCGCCAGCATCGGTGACGCCGTGATTTCCACCGACCGCGACGCGCGCGTGACCTTCCTGAACCCCGTCGCCGAGCAGCTCACCGGCTGGCGCTCGAGTGAAGCCGAGGGCGCGGAGCTCGCGACCGTCTTCGAGATCGTGAACGAAGAGACGCGTGACCCGGTGCAGAACCCCGCCCTGCGCGCGCTCCGCGACGGTTCCATCATCGCGCTGCAGAATCACACCGTGCTCGTCGCGAAGTCCGGCGCCGAGACACCAATCGACGACAGCGCCGCTCCGATTCGCGACGCGCACGGCAATATGACCGGCGCCGTTCTGATTTTTCGCGACATCACGGAACGCAAAGCGGCCGAGCGCGCGCTGCGCGACGCGGACCGCCGCAAGGACGAATTCCTCGCGGTGCTCGCGCACGAGCTGCGCAACCCGCTCGCGCCAATGCGCAACGCGCTCGAGATGGTGCGCCTCTCGGCGGATGACCCCGCCGTGGTCGGGAAAGTCCGCGGCACGATGGAGCGCCAGATCGAGCACATGGTCCGGCTCACCGACGATTTGCTCGACGTTTCGCGCATCACGCGCAATCGTCTCGAACTGCGCCGCAAGCCGGTCGACCTCTCCTCAGTCGTCCATCGCGCGATGGAGAGCTCGGACCCGCTGCTGAAAGAACGCCGGCACTCGGTCTCGCTCGCGCTTCCGGCGTCGCCGCTCATCGTTGATGCCGACGAGGGCCGCCTCGCACAGGTGCTCTATAACCTCCTCGGCAACGCGGCGAAGTACACCCACCCGGGCGGCCGCATTCATGTGCAGGCGCGCCGAGATGGATCTGACGCCGTGATCACGGTCTCGGACAATGGCATCGGGATCGCGCGCGAAAATCTCCAGACCGTGTTCGAGATGTTCACGCAGGTCGATTCTTCATTGGAGCGCTCGCAGGGCGGGCTCGGCATCGGACTCACGCTGTCGCGGCGGATTGTGGAACTGCACGGCGGCACGATCGAGGCGGCGAGCGATGGCGCCGGCCGCGGCAGCACAATGACGGTGAGAATGCGCGCGGTGGAATCCGCATCTCGAGTCGACCAGCCGCCCGCGCGCACATTCGCGCTGGCGAAAGGACGCCGCGTGCTGATTGCCGACGACAATCGTGACTCCGCCGACACGCTTGCATCGATGCTCGAGATGGTCGGACACGATGTTCGCATCTGTTACGACGGAGTCAACGCGCTCACACAGGCGGAACTGTTTCGCCCGGAAATCATGCTGCTCGACATCGGCATGCCGGTCCTCAACGGACTCGAGCTCGCCGCGCGCATTCGAGAGCGCCCGTGGGGTGCGGACATTCGTTTGATTGCGCTCACGGGATGGGGCCAGCCGGAGGACGTCAAGCGCTCGCAGCGCGCCGGTTTCGATCATCATCTGGTGAAGCCCGTCGAGCTCGCGCGCCTGCAAGAATTGATCGGAGCTGCGGTATGAGCGCACGCGCGCTCCATCGCTTCATGACGGCGGCGTGCGTGTCGCTGAGTGCGGCCTCGGCGCTGCCGGCGCAGAACGCCGCCGAGTACGCGCGCTCCGCCGGTGACACGCTTCGCTACCACAACGTAACGCGCATGGACGGCAATGTCCGCGGCGCCGCCGGCGATGCGCCGTTCACGCTATCGCGCGACGCCACCTTCGCATTTGTTTTTTCCGGCGGCGACGCCGTGACCGCGTTCTATGAAACCCTGGCGATCGAAGCGTCGGGCGCCCTGGGCGGCGTGAAGCCGAATGCCGAGGAGCTCATTCGCGCGCCGTTCCGCCTACGCATGGAGCCCAATGGCCACGTCGCCACCGTGAAGGCGCCCGACCTGCCGCGCACCGCGCGGCTCATCGCCGAACTGCCGCCCGGCTTCGATGATTTCTTTCCGCGTCTCCCCGCGACTGGAACGGTGCGCGCGGGCATGACGTGGGTCGATACGACAGTGCGCAACGAAAGCGATTCCACGGGGCGCAAGATCTATCAGCGCCGCATCAATCACTATCGCGCGACGGGCGATTCGGTGATCAAGGGAAAATCCGCCGTCGTGATTTCCCAGCACACGGAAGTGCGCATCACCAGCGCGAACCCGATGCAGCAGGCGCCCTACATCTCCGAGCTTTCGCTCACCGGCGACGAAGACGGCGTCTCGCTCTTTTCAGTCCGCGACGGACGGCTGATTTCGCGAGACCGGAAAGGTGAACTGCGCGGCGCAGTCACGTACAAAGGCGGGGATGAGCCTTGGGTGGTGCCGCAGACGTACCATTATCACCGGACGGATACACT
>DASYSH010000010.1:0-1589 GCA_036003525.1 Gemmatimonadaceae bacterium
CGGGCGCCAGTGCGGCCCGCCGCGGATAGCGCCCGTGAATTCACCGCCGTGCCGCCCAACAGAATGGCCGCGCGTCGTTCGCGAATCGCGCGCCGTGCGCAGTCGATGGCGCATCCCTCCGGTAGATTTCGCTGCTGTCGCTGTGCCGTTCCACCCACGACATCCGTCTGCGACCACGAATAGTCCGCCGGAACAATGAGCGTCGCGATGCGCCCTGGCGGCCCCCACGCCGCCTCGACGGTCGCGGAAGTCGCCGGTCCAACATCATCCGGCCCCCCCGCAATCCGCACAGCATCCGATACCGTTCGCGCGAAAGCCGTGATATCCGACGTCAGCGGCGCCTCGACCTTCAGGTGCTGCGTAGCGTGCTCTCCCACAATACTGACGACAGGCGAACGCGCCTTCCGCGCATTGTGGAAATTCGCCAGTCCGTTCGCGAGGCCCGGCCCCAGATGCAGAAGCGTTGCCGCGGCATTGCCCGTCACGCGCGCATACCCGTCCGCCGCGCCCGAACAAACGCCTTCGAACAGACACAGAATGCCGCGCACCTCTGGTACGCGCTCCAATGCCGCCACAAAATGCATCTCCGACGTGCCGGGATTCATGAAGCACGTGTCGACGCCATTCGCCGCCAGCGTGCGAAGAAGACTCTCGGCCCCGGTCACTCTCGGCAGCATACTATGGCACATGTGAACGAAAGCGTTCGTCTCGCAACGACACGTCTCGCAAAGCAAGATGGCATCGCTGTCGTGACCATCGACAATCCGCCCGTCAACGCGCTCAGCCCCGGCGTGGCGGAGGGAATTCTGGAGCAGGCGGGTACCGCCGCGAATGACGCTGCGATCACCGCCATCGTGGTCATCGGCGCGGGAACCACGTTCATCGCGGGCGCCGATATCAAAGAATTCGGAAAGATCGCATCGGGACAGAAGCCGCCGGTCAACCTCGCGCAGATCATCCTGGAGATTGAGGACTTGCCCAAGCCCGTGGTAATGGCGCTGCACGGCACGGCCTTCGGCGGCGGGCTCGAAATCGCGATGGGCGGGCACTACCGCATCATCGCTCCAACAGGCCAAGTCGGCCAGCCCGAGGTCAAAATCGGCCTCATCCCCGGCGCGGGAGGCACGCAACGCCTCCCGAGACTCGCGGGTATCCCGAAAGCGGTCGAAATGTGCGCTCTCGGCGAACCGATTGGCGCGTCCGAAGCGCTGCAATACGGAATCGTCGACCGGATCATCGAGGGCGACCTGCTGCAAGGCGCAATCGCATTTGCGAAGGAGATCTCAGGAAAGCCATTCCGCAAAACCCGCGAGCGCAATGAGAGGCTCTGGAAGCTTCGCGACGCCGGTCACGCCGCTGCTGTCGCTGTATTGGCCTCCGCGCATCTCGATTTTGCAAACGGACGCGAAGTCGAACGCGAACTCTTCGATCAGTGCCTGCATTCCACCGAATCGAAGGCCCTGATTCACGCGTTCTTCGGCGAACGCACGGTCGCGAAGATTCCCGACATCCCCAAAGATACGCCTACATATCCGATCACCCACGCCGCCGTGATCGGCGCCGGCACCATGGGCGGCGGAATTGCCATG
>DASYSH010000011.1:0-3111 GCA_036003525.1 Gemmatimonadaceae bacterium
CACAAAGCGGGGAAGGACGATCTCTTTTTTCTCGCCGGCGGAATCGCGTTCAGCATTCTTCTCGCGGGTGTTCCTTTTTTCCTGCTGCTCGCATCGGGCCTTGGCTATGCCCTGAACAAATCGCCGGATGCGTCGACCGGCGCCGCCGTCGATTTCATTCAGAATCTTTTTCCGGAGACGTTCAGCGGGTCGGGCTCCGTGCTCGATCCGGTGATGCACGACATCGTTCGCACCCGCGGAACCGCCGGCGTGCTCGGCGCGATCGCGTTCATCTGGTTTTCGACGCGCCTGTTCGGGTCGATGCGTTCGGTGCTGCTGCACGTGTACGAAGTTCCGCAGGGGCACGGGATTTTCTGGGGAAAACTGTTCGACACGGTGCTGACGCTCGCGTCGACGGTGTTGATCGTGCTCTGGGTCGCGGTGAGCGCGTACATCGCGCTCGCGAGAACGGGGAGCGTCGCGTGGCTGAACAAGTGGGGACTCCACGCCGACCAGGTCATGCTGCCGCTCACGTACGTGGCCGGGCGTGTCGTGGCATTCATGCTGCTCGTGTCGCTGTTCACCGCGCTCTACAAACTTCTTCCCAACCGCCCCGTGCGATGGGAGCAGGCTGCGGTCGGCGGCGTCACGAGCGCGACACTTTTTGAAATTGCGCGCAGCGCGTTCACGTTCGTCGTGCATCGCGTGAACCCGGCGACATGGTACACGGGCACGCTCGCCGGCGTGATCGTCGTGATGTTCTGGGTCTACTATGCCGCGCTGATTTTCGTGCTCGGCGGAGAATTGTCGCAGGTATACGAGCACCGGCATCTCGCGCGAGTCGCGAAGGCAAAGAAATGACGATGGACATGATCGATCTGCGCAGCGACACGGTGACCAAACCATCGGCGGCGATGCGGCGCGCGATGGCGGAAGCCGAAGTGGGCGACGATGTGCTCGACGGCGATCCGACGACGCGAAAGCTGGAGGAGCGCACCGCGGAAATGCTCGGACTCGAGACGGCGCTCTTCTTTCCGTCGGGCTCGATGGCGAATCAGGCCGCGATCTATGCGCTCGGCGAGCGCGGCACGGAGCTGTACGTGCACGAGGATTCGCACATCGTGAATCTCGAGATGGGCGGCGCGTCGGCGAATGCGGGCATGCAGGTGCGGCTGATTCGCGGCGCGCCGCGCATCACACGCGAGACGCTGACCGCCGCGCTGCGGTCGCCGGGCCGCGATTTTCCGCGGGCCACACTGCTCAGCGTCGAGAATACGCACAACGGGTCGGGCGGCATGGTGACTCCGCTGGCCGAGCTCGCCGCGATTGCGGCGGTCGGCCGGTCGGTTGGCTGCAAGATTCTGCTGGATGGCGCCAGACTCTGGAATGCGTCGGCGGCAACAGGAACGAAGCTTTCCGATTTCGCCGCCACGGCGGACGCGACGATGGTTTCGTTTTCGAAGGGACTGGGCGCGCCCGTGGGCGCTGCGCTCGCCGGATCGAAAGACGTGATGAAAGCCGCGGGCGAGGCGCGGAAGCGATTCGGCGGCGGGATGCGTCAGTCGGGCATCATCGCGGCCGGCGCGCTGTACGGTCTGGAGAATAATTTGTCACGGCTCGGCGAAGACCATGCACACGCGCAGAAATTCGCGGCGATTGTCGCCGAGGCGAAGAACGCGAGGGTCGTGACGCCGGAGTCGAACATCGTGATGATCGATTTGCCCGCGGGGACGGATGCGATGACGTTCGCGAAGGCTGCCATGGCAAAGGGCGTACGCGTGTCAGTCTGGACGGCGACGCGCGTGCGCAGCGTGATGCATCTCGATGTGACGGCACCGGAAGTCGAGCGGGCGGCGGCGGTGTTGCGCGATTTGTTGAACTGAAGACCGAGGACCGAGGACCGAAACCACAGGGGACGTCACATGGCGCATCAGCACTCTGAGGGATTCCTGAAAATCGTGAACGACTCGAAAGCGCGCGTGAAGGAAGTGAGCGTCGCGGAAACGCTCGAGCGCATCAAGAGAAATCCGAACGCGGTGCTGATTGATGTCCGCGAGGACAATGAGTGGGCTGCGGGTCACGCCGCTCAGGCGAGGCATCTGGGGAAGGGAATCATCGAGCGCGATATCGAAGCCGCGGTTCCGGATCACGCGGCTGAAGTGATCCTGTACTGCGGCGGTGGATTCCGCTCCGCGCTCGCGGGTGACGCGCTCCAAAAAATGGGATATACGAACGTCCACTCGATGGCCGGCGGATGGCGCGCATGGAACGAGGCAGGCGCGCCAACTTCTCGCTGACTGCAAGAATATGAGAGGGGAGTCCAGCTGGGAGTGGCAAGGGTGAGCAGGGAGGGGGGCGAAACGAGAGGGGAGCGGGGAGGCCAGCGGGGAGGCCAGCGGGAGGTGGGAGGAACTCGCCATGTCGCCACTTCTCGCCACTTCTCGCCACTTCTCGCCACTTCTGCCGCTTCTGCCGCTTCTGCCGCTTCTGCCGCTTCTCGCGGCTCACGGCGTCTCGCAACGCATCGGGGACGGATTGCGATGATTCAACTGCCGGATAAGCCACCGCGAACTGCCACTGCTTAATCGCGGATTTTCGCGGAAACTGGCGGATATGCAAACGACCTTCGTAAGAACGTCAATTGCGAAGGTCGTTTGCATTTTATTTGACTTGCGAAATCTATCGAAAGGGCTTTTGCCGTTAATCAGTATCCGCGCGTCTCCGTGTAATCCGCGGCAACAGCAGCTGCAGTTAAGTCGTATCCGATCAAATCATCCAATCCGCTGGATGAGCGGCGAGAGGTGACGAGAAGCGGCGAGTTCCCCCCACTTCCCGCTGGCCTCCCCGCTCCCCTCTCGTTTCGCCCCGCTCCCCGCTCACCCTAGCCACTCCCGGCTGGACTCCCCTCTCATCTCTGCGCGCAGTACCTTCATTGAGTCCCTCTCCCGGAGCGCAGTATGCCTCTTTCGCGCAGAGATTTTCTCGCCACAACCGCCGCAGCGTCCGCAGGGATCGCGGCCTATCCAATGATCACCGGCCGCGGGAGCGAGGCACTGCTCGCGCAGCAGCAGGGTGTCGATCCAATCGCCGCGCGCCGCGCAGACCGCGCGCTCGCATCGGCGCCCGGAATGA
>DASYSH010000012.1:0-6654 GCA_036003525.1 Gemmatimonadaceae bacterium
CACATCCGCGACGCGATTCTCTTTCCGACGATGCGACCCGAATAGTGCCTTCGAGAGAGTAAAAACGAAGTGAAGCAGCCGCTGACCCGTCTCGAAGTGGAAATCGCCTGGCGCTATCTGCGCAGCAGGCGCGGCTCACGGCTGCTGTCGTTCATCACGGTAATCGCGGTCGGCGGAATCGTCGTCGGCGTGAGCGCGCTGATCGTGATCATCGGCGTGATGAACGGATTGCAGACGGATTTGCGCGAGAAAATTCTGGTCGGCAGTCCCGACATTCGCGTCCTCGCGTACGGCGAGGAACTGCGGATACAGGACTGGAAATCGTTGCTCGATACCGTCAGGAAAAAGCGCGGCGTTGTCGCCGCCTCGCCGTTTGTGCTGACGCAGGCGCTCATGCGAAAAGAACCGGGCTCGTACACCGAAGGCGTTTCGGTCGCCGGCATCGAGCCGAAGGGCGCTGTACCGCTCGAGGTCACGTCCATTCGCGATCACGCGAAGGAAGGCGATTTCAAGTTCATCACGTCCGACGGCAAGCACCACGGCCTCGTGATCGGCAAGCTGCTGTCTGACCGCATGGGTGGAATGGGCACGAAGCTCGTGCTGATCACATCGATCGGAAACCAGGTCAACCCGGTCACCGGCTATCCCGTTCCGCGCATCATGGAATTCGAAGTCACCGGCGTGTTCGAGACGGGGATGTACGAGTACGATGACAAATACGTCTTCGTCGACATGCCCGCCGCGCAGGAACTTGCCGGGCTCGATTCCGCGGTCACCGGCCTCGAAGTGCGCACGCGGTCGCGTGACGATGCGCCCGGCGTCGCCGAGTCGATGCATCTCGATTTTCCGTACCACACGATGGACTGGCACGAGCAGAACGGCGCGCTTTTCAAGGCACTTTCGCTCGAAAAACTCGGCATGGCGGTGATTCTCAGCCTGATCGTGATCGTGGCCGCGTTCAACATCGTGAGCACGCTCACGATGGTCGTGCGCGACAAGACGCGTGAGATCGGCATCCTCAAAGCGATGGGTCTCCCGTCGGCGTCGGTGCGCAGAATCTTTCTCGCGCAGGGGCTGGTGATCGGCGTCGTCGGAACGGGGATCGGGCTCGCGATCGGCGTTTTCGTCGGTGTCGCCATTGGACGGTGGCACCTGATTGCGCTCGATCCGACCGTGTATTTCATCGATCACCTCCCCGTGCGGATGCAGCTGTTCGACACGGTGCTCATCGTGATCCTCGGCGTGCTCGTCGCGATGGTCGCGACCCTCCATCCGGCTGTGCAGGCGTCGAAGCTCTACCCGATCGAGGCGATCCGCAGCGAATGACGCTCGCTTCCGCTCTTACTCCGGATGCGCGCACCGGCACACCGATGCTCGAAGCCACCGGCGTCGTGAAAGTCTTTCACGGCGGCGACGGCGGCGAAGTGCGCGTGCTCGAGGGCGTCGACATCGCGGTCGCCAGCGGAGAGATGGTCGCGATCATCGGCGCGAGCGGCGCGGGGAAGAGCACGCTGCTGCACGTGCTCGGCGCGCTCGAGCGCCCCACCGCGGGCGACGTGCGCCTCAATGGCGAACGCGCGGCGTCGCTCGACGACGAAGCGCTCGCGGACCTGCGCAACCGCAGTGTGGGGTTCGTGTTTCAGTTCCATCATCTGCTCAAGGAATTCTCGGCGCTCGAGAACGTGATGATGCCCCTGCGCATTGCGGGGCGCGCGACGGCCGAGGCGCGCGACCGCGCGAAGTCGCTGCTCGTGCGGGTCGGACTCGAGAGGCGCATGTCGCATCGTCCGGCGGAGATGTCCGGCGGCGAGCAACAGCGCACCGCGGTCGCCCGCGCGCTCGCGATGCAGCCTCCGTTGCTTCTCGCCGACGAACCGTCGGGCAATCTCGACCATCACAACGCGGAAGCGCTGCACGATCTGTTCGCGGAACTGGCCCGGGAGATGTCGCTCGGGCTCGTCGTCGTCACGCATAACCGGTCGCTCGCCGCGCGCGCCGGCCGCGTGCTCCTTCTCGAAGACGGTCACCTGAGCGATAATTCGGGAAGCGAGGTAACCGTCTGATGCTTTGCGACCAGTGCCATGAACGCGACGCCGTACTGAATCTCACGCAGATCGTGGAGAATGCGGTGACGCAGCTCCATCTGTGCGAGAAGTGCGCCGCCGAACGCGGAATCGAGACGACCGTTTCGATGCCGAAGCATCCGCTCGGCGATTTTCTCGACGCGGTGCAGCAGCAGGCGCTCATGCATCCGAGCGACAGCTCGCGCTGCTCGTTCTGCGGAACCTCGCTGAAGGATTTTCGTGCGAGCGGCCGCCTCGGCTGCGCGCAATGCTACGGAGCGTTCGAGCAGAGCCTCAAGGATCTATTGCGCCGCGTGCACGGGAGCGCGCAGCATGTCGGCCGCGTGTACGCGGTGCCGAATCCCGAACTGCTCGAGCGCGACGTCAGCCTCGGCGCCCTGCGCGCGCAGCTGCAGAAAGCGATCGAGAACGAAGAGTTCGAAACGGCCGCGCGCCTTCGCGACGAAATCCGGACGCTCGAAGGTGTGAGCGCGATGAGCCGGCGATGACGCTCGATCTGTCGCTCCTCCCCGACGGCGGCGTGCCGTGGCTCGCCGCGAGCGGAGAGCACGCCGATATCGTGCTGTCGTCGCGAATCCGTTTTGCGCGCAACGTCGCGGGGTACGCGTTTACGGCGCGCGCGCGCGACGGCGAGCGCCTGCGCGTGCTGGCGCAGGTTCGCGAAGCCGTGCCGCGTGTGCCGAGTCTCGTGAATGCGGTCGTGCTGCGTCTCGACGAGATGAACACGACCGAACGCCAGCTGCTGCACGAGCGCCATTTGGTGAGCAAGGAGCTGGCCGCCCTCGAGGGCGTGACGGAGGCGCGGAGCGGATCCGCGGTGCTGGTCTCCAACGACGCCGGCGTCATGGTGAACGAAGAGGATCATCTCCGGCTTCAGGTTTTTCGCAGCGGGTTTGACGTTGGCGGCGCGTTTCAGGCGGCGACGAAACTCGACCGCGAGCTCGGCGGCGAAGTGCCGTATGCGTTCCATCACGAGTTTGGTTTTCTCACCTCGTGCCCGACGAACACGGGCACGGGGATGCGCGCGTCGGTCCTGATTCATCTGCCGGGCCTCGTGCTGACGCAGGAAATCTCGAAAGTGCTGCAGGGTCTCCAGCAGATGGGCCTCACGTACCGCGGCCTGTACGGGGAGGGAAGCGAGGTCATCGGCAACTTCTTCCAGATCTCGAACCAGACGACGATGGGCCGTTCGGAGGAAGAGCTGGCCGAGCATCTGACCCGCGTCGTCAAGCGGGTGATCGAGCAGGAAGAGGAAGCGCGTCGTGTGCTGTTGCGCGACGCCGGTTATATTATTGAGGACAAGCTTTGGCGCGCGTATGGAACGCTGCGGCACGCTCGCAGCCTCCCGGCGGACGAAGCGATGAATTTGCTCAGTGGCGTTCGTTTGGCCGTCGGATTGCAACTGCTGTCGGGCCTCAGTGTATATACACTCAACAAGCTCCTGATATTCAGTCAGTCGGCGCACCTCTCGCTTGAAGCGGGACGGACGCTGACGGAGAGCGAGGCAAACCTGGCGCGTGCCCGGCACGTACGGCAGGTACTCGCGAGTGAGGCGGGGCTGGCGGACCGGTGAAGAGCACCGGGAGCCGGCGGCTCCTTCGACTGGGGAAAACATGAACGGCTACAACTTCACCGAGCGGGTCCGAAAAGTCCTTGCCATGGCGCGCGAGGAAGCCGCGCGCCTCCATCACGAATACGTCGGCACGGAGCACATCCTGCTCGGCCTGATTCGTGAGGGCGAGGGCGTCGCCGCGGCGGTGCTGCAGAATCTGAACGTCGACCTCGACGAGATTCAGCAAAAAATCGAGGAGACGGTCAAGAAAGGGAAAGCGTCGCAGGCCACCGGCCCCGACCTCCCCTACACGTCGCGCGCAAAGAAAGTGCTCGAACTCGCAATGGGCGAAGCGCGCGAGCTCAATCACAGCTACGTCGGCACCGAGCATCTCCTGCTCGGCTTGCTGCGCGAAGAAAAGGGAATCGCCGCCCAGGTCCTGACCGATGCGGGCGTCAACCTCGACGCTGCGCGCGCGGAAACGCTGCGCCTGCTCGGCACGGAGATGCCGCAGACCGGATCCGCCGCACCGGGCGGGACTCAAACACCCGCGTCGACGCCGGCGACCAAGGGCGAAAAGAAATCCAAGACGCCGGCGCTCGATCACTTCTGCCGCGACCTCACGCAGCTCGCCGCGGAAGGGCAGCTCGATCCGACGATCGGACGCGCGAAGGAAATCGAACGCGTCATGGAGGTGCTGACGCGCCGAAAGAAGAACAATCCGGTGCTCATCGGCGAGCCCGGCGTGGGCAAGACCGCCATTGTCGAGGGTCTGGCGCAGCTTATCGCAAACGGAACCTGCCCGGATTCACTGCGCGACAACCGGGTGCTCTCGCTCGACATGGCGGCGGTCATCGCGGGAACGAAATATCGCGGCCAGTTCGAGGAGCGCCTCAAGGCCGTCATGAACGAGATCGCGCAAAACAAGCAGATCATCCTGTTCATCGACGAGCTGCACACGCTCGTCGGCGCGGGCGCTGCGGAAGGCGCGATCGATGCGAGCAACATGCTGAAGCCCGCGCTCGCGCGCGGAGAACTGCAGTGCGTCGGCGCGTCGACGCTCAACGAGTATCGCAAATACATCGAGAAAGACGGCGCCCTTGAGCGCCGTTTCCAGACGGTCGTGGTCGAGCCGCCTTCGGTCGATGAGACAGTTGAGATTCTCAAGGGACTGCGGAAGCGCTACGAAGATCATCACCGCGTGACGATCCCGGACGAAACGCTCGGACTCGCCGCGAAGCTCTCCGAGCGCTACATCACCGATCGTTTCCTGCCGGACAAGGCGATCGACGTGATCGACGAAGCCGGTGCGCGCGCACGGCTGGCGGCGCAGGTGCCGCCGCCGGAAGTCGCCGAACTGAAAACCAAGCTCGAGGGCGTGAACTCGGAGAAGGATGCCGCGGTTCGCGACCAGAATTTCGAACGGGCCGCCGCGCTGCGCGACACCGAACGCGAGCTGCAGGGCGACATCCGCGCGCGCCAGGAAGAGTGGGAGCAGCGCCGCCAGTCGTTCCGTCCGGTGCTCGGCGAAGAGGAAATTTCCTTCATCGTGAGCCGCTGGACGGGCATTCCGGTGACACGCCTCCAGGAAGCCGAGACGGCGCGCCTGCTGCGAATGGAAGAAGAGATGCACCAGCAGGTTGTGGCGCAGGACGAGGCGATCAAGGCGATCGCGCGCTCGATCCGGCGCAGCCGCGCGGGGCTGAAAGATCCGAAGCGTCCGATCGGGTCGTTCATCTTCTGCGGTCCGACGGGTGTCGGCAAAACCGAACTCGCGCGCGCGCTCGCGAAGTTCCTCTTCGCCGACGCGTCCGCGCTGATTCGCGTGGACATGAGTGAGTACATGGAGAAGTTCTCCGTGTCGCGCCTGATCGGCGCGCCGCCGGGGTATGTCGGCTACGAAGATTCGGGCACGCTCACGAAAGCGGTGCGGCGCAAACCGTACAGCGTCGTGCTGCTCGACGAAATCGAGAAGGCGCATCCGGATGTGTTCAACATCCTGCTGCAGGTGCTCGACGAAGGACATCTCACGGACAACTACGGCCGCGTGATCGATTTCAAGAACACGGTCGTGATCATGACGTCGAACGTCGGCGCGAAGGACATCACGAAGAACCGCACGCTCGGGTTCTCCAACGTGGACACACGCGCGTCATTCGAGAAAATGTCCGAGAAGGTCAAGGAGGAGCTGAACCACACGTTCAACCCGGAATTCCTGAACCGCCTCGACGATGTGATCGTGTTCCATCCGCTGTCGAAGGAACACATCGCGAAGATCGTGTCGATCCTGCTCAGGGATGTGCAGAAGCGTCTGGGCGAGGAGGAACTGACGCTGAAACTGTCCGACGCGGCGACCGATTTCCTGGTGAAGAACGGCTTCGACGAAAATTACGGCGCGCGCCCGCTCAAGCGAGCGATTCAAAAATGGATCGAAGATCCTCTCTCGGAGAAGATTTTGCTGGCGGAATTCACGAAGGGCGACGAGATCGACGTCGATGTCGCGCCGGACGGCGGGAAGCTTGAATTCAGGGTGCCGGCGAGTTCGCCGAAGGTCTAGCGGAACGCGGCACGGATATACCTCACGTGCAGCCCGGCCGTCACACTGGCCGGATTGCCGGAACTAGCGGGGCCGGAAGGGGTTAGAGACCCTTTCGGCCCCCATCTATGTTATATTATCGAGCTATGCGCAAACTCCCTGTCGTCGCACTCGCGTTTTTCTGCGCGAGCTCGTCTCTCCTCGCCCAAGATCAGGCGTTGGAGGCGAAATGCGCCACGCCCGACTCCATCGCGATCACGGGGAATAAGCGGGTGGCAAGCACGACGATTTTGCTCGACGCCGGCCTCGTGCCCGGCACGACGATGAACTCGCCGATGGTCCAGCGGGCGATCCGCAACATCTTCGCCGGCGGCCAGTTCGACGCGCCGCTGAATCTGGAGTGCGTTCTCACCAAAACGACGCCGGTCAAGTCGGTCCTCCTCATCCGCGTCGTCGAACGCCCGTTGCTCGACGCCACCGAC
>DASYSH010000013.1:0-2070 GCA_036003525.1 Gemmatimonadaceae bacterium
AACGGCAGATCGACGACATTCTGGCGCGGGCCGGTGGACGCGCGGGGCACATCTTCAACCTCGGCCATGGGATCCTGCCAAGCACGCCGGTCGACGCGGTGCGCGCGGCGGTCGACTATGTGCACGAACGCTCCGCGCGGGGATAGAGCGTGTCGCGAGTCGTCGTCATCGGCGGTGGAATCACGGGGCTGGCCGCAGCGCACAGACTGAGGGAACAACTCGGCGCGCAGCATGTGACTCTCATCGAGAGCTCGCCGCGGCTCGGCGGGAAGATTTCGACGACGCACACCGACGGTTTCGTGCTCGAAGGTGGGCCAGATTGTTTTCTCGCGTCGAAGCCCGCGGCAGCGCAATTGTGTGATGCGCTCGGACTGGGCGCTCACATTATCGGCACCAACCCTGCCCTTCGCCGCAGTTTCGTCAAACGCGGCGGCCGGCTTCACCCGCTCCCGGACGGCATCACCGGCCTCGTGCCGTCGCGCATCCTGCCCCTGATGACGACCGGCGTGCTGTCGATCGGCGGTCGCGCGCGCGCCGCGATGGAGATGTTTGTCCCGCGATTGAAAGGCGACGAGGACGAGTCCGTCGCGTCGTTCGTACGGCGGCGATTTGGAAATGAGGCATGGCAATGGCTCGTGGAACCACTGCTCAGCGGGATCTATGCAGGCGACGGCGAGCAGCTCAGCGTGCGCGCAACCTTCCCGCAGCTGCGCGAGACTGAACGGCGTGACGGCAGCGTCCTCAAGCCGATGCTCACCGCGAAACTCGCCGGCAACGGGAATGGCGCACCGCGCGGTTTCGTTTCGCTGAGCGGGGGGATGCAGGAGCTCGTCGACGCGCTCACCGAATCGCTTGCCGACGTGGACATCCGCCTCGACTCGCGCGTCGCGGGCATAACGCGGATCGCCGGAGAATATCAGATCAACTTCGAAGGCGGATCGTCGCTCGCCGCGTCCACGATCATCTTCGCGACGCCCGCGTATGTCACAGCGGTGCTCGTCGCCGGCATCGACACAGAAATGGCTGCTGAGCTGCGCGCGATTCCCTTCGTTTCGACCGCGACGATCTCCGTCGCATTCAGTCGCTCCGATATCGCGCGAACACTGCCGGGGTATGGCTACGTGTCGCCGCGCGCCAATGGCGGCGATGTCGTCGCGTGCACGTGGACGTCGAACAAGTTTCCATCGCGTGTGCCAACCGGCGCCGTGCTGCTGCGATTTTTTGTGGGCCGTGCCGGCGCCGAAGCGAACCCTTCGACGTCGGACGAGACGCTAAAGGCGATCGTGACGAAAGAACTGCGTGACGTCCTCGGAATTACCGCCGCCGCAAAGTTCACGAGCATCGCCCGCTGGCCGCATGCCCTGCCACAGTACGTGATGGGCCACACGGACCGTGTAGCGCGCATTTTTCATTACGCCGCCGGTCACCGCGGGTTGTTTCTTGCCGGCGCGTCGTATCGCGGGGTCGGCATTCCGGACTGTATTTCTTCAGCGTGGTCGGCGGCCGATTCGGCCGCACAACTCCAGCACGCATCATGAGAACGATTTCGAAATCCAAAGCACTGTTCGCCGACTCCTCTGATTTTTTTCCGGGCGGCGTGAACTCACCCGTGCGCGCGTTCAAATCGGTCGGCGGTGATCCGCTGTTCATCGACAGCGCGAGCGGCGCGCGCGTCACCGACGCGGACGGCAACACGTATATCGATTACGTGCTCTCATGGGGGCCGATGATACTCGGCCACGCTCATCCGGAGGTCGTCGCGGCGCTCACGGAAGCGCTGCCCCGTGGGTCGGCGTTCGGCGCGCCCGGCGCGCTGGAGACAAAACTCGCGCGGCTCGTGCGTGACGCATTTCCCTCGATCGAGATGATGCGCTTTGTGAACTCCGGCACCGAAGCGACGATGAGCGCGCTGCGCGTGGCGCGCGCGTTCACCGGACGCTCGAAGATCGTGAAGTTCGGCGGCTGCTATCACGGACACGCGGATTTGCTGCTCGCCCAGGCGGGGTCCGGCGTCGCGACGCTTGGCCTTCCCGATTCGCCGGGAGTGCCGGCCGCGACGGTATCCGACAC
>DASYSH010000014.1:0-4932 GCA_036003525.1 Gemmatimonadaceae bacterium
CTAAAGCTATGCCATACGCGCAGTTAACTAAAGACCAAGCACGAAATGCCCAGCACTACAAACCCTTAACCGCAAACCACGGTCCGTAGTTCGTGGTTAAGGGTTTGTTGTGATAGGTGAGTTGGTTGTCGGTTGCTGGTATTACGCCGGGCGATAGTGGCCCCAAGCGGCTTCGAGCGTATCGCTGATTTCGCCCACTGTCGCGCGGGCCCGCACGGCATCGATGATAAGCGGCATCAACTCCCCGTGCGGCGTTCCGACCTTTGGTGCGGCTGCGGCGAGCGCTGCGAGCGCGGCCCTCACCTTCGACCCATCGCGCGCCGCCTTGAGCGCTTTGACCCGCGCAACCTGCCCGGCCTCGAGCGTCGCGTAGTTCGGAGACGGAATCACGGGCACGTCGTTCTCATCCGCAAACTTGTTGAGCCCGACGATCACCGCCTCGCCGCTCTCGATCGCGAGCTGGTACGCGTACGCGCTGCGCGCGATTTCCTCCTGAAAAAAACCGGCCTCGATCGCCCTGGCGCTGCCACCGAGTTCTTCGACGCGAGCAAGCAGTTCCAGCGCGCGCGTTTCGAGTTCGCTCGTCAGCGATTCCACGTAATACGATCCGGCGAGCGGATCCGCGGTGCTCGCGACCCCGCTCTCGTACGCGACGATCTGCTGCGTGCGCAGCGCGAGCGTCGCGGCTTCGCTCGTCGGGAGCGAGAGCGCTTCATCGTAGCCGTTGGTGTGAAGCGACTGCGTCCCGCCGAGCGTCGCTGCGAGCGCCTGCACTGCGACGCGCACGACGTTGTTCAGCGGCTGCTGCGCCATGAGCGTCACGCCGCCGGTTTGCGTGTGAAAGCGCAGTTTGCAGCTCGCATCATTCGCCATGAAGCGCTCGCGCATGAGCCGCGCCCAGATTCTGCGCGCTGCGCGGAACTTGGAGACTTCCTCGAGCAAATCATTGTGGCACGCGAAGAAGAACGAGAGCCGCGGCGCGAACGAATCCACGGCGAGTCCGGCGTCGATCGCGCGCTGGACGTACGCGAGTCCGTTGGCGAATGTGAACGCGAGTTCCTGAACGGCCGTCGCCCCCGCTTCGCGCATGTGGTATCCGCTCACGGAAATCGGATTCCAGTTCGGAACCTCCGCCGCGCAGAACCGAAACGTCTCCGCGATCAGCGACAGCGACGGCTCGGGCGGATACACATACGTGCCGCGCGAGATGTATTCCTTGAGAATATCGTTCTGAATCGTTCCGGAGAGAGCCGAGCGCGCGATGCCGCGCTCCTCCGCCACGACGACGTACATCGCGAGCAGCGTCGACGCCGTCGCGTTGATCGTCATCGAGGTCGAGACTTTCTCGAGCGGAATGCCATCGAGCAGCACCGCGAGATCGTCGACGGAATCGATTGCCACGCCGACGCGACCGACTTCACCCTGCGCGCGCGGTGAATCGGAATCGATTCCCATTTGCGTGGGAAGATCGAACGCGACGGAGAGTCCGGTCTGCCCCGCCGCGAGCAAATGCCGGAAGCGCGCGTTGGTTTCCTGCGCGGTGCCGAAGCCCGCGTACTGCCGCATCGTCCAGAGACGGCCGCGGTACATCGACGGCTGCACGCCGCGCGTGTACGGAAACACGCCGGGGTCTGCGATGTCGCGCGAATACTCCGATGTGACATCGCCGGGGCGGTACACCGGCGCCACAGGAATCCCCGACGGAGTTTCCTTCTGGTCAGGCATTGCCGCCGCCTTGCACTAACCCAGCATCTCGCGCGCGATCTCGACATCGCCCTTGCTGCCGATGTAGATCGCGGTGCGCTGATGCAGCGCCGTCGGGTTTACGTCGAGCATGCGTCCGCTGCCGTCGATCGCCGCGCCGCCCGCCTGTTCGCAAATGAACGAAAGCGGATTGCACTCATACAGGAGGCGAAGTTTTCCCTCGGGATTTTTTTTGTTCGGCGGGTAGGCGAACAGGCCGCCGCCGAGAAGATTGCGATGGAAATCGGCGACCATCGATCCGACATAGCGGACGTTCATCGCGTCGCGCTTGCCGTCGAGCCCGCGATACCGGCGCATGAGCGCGCGCACGGGCTCGCTCCAGTGCTGCTCGTACGCGTCGTTCACCGAGAGATAGCGGCCGTGCTCGGGGATCCTGATGTCGGGATGGGAGAGCAGGAACTCGCCGATCGACGGATCGAGCGTGAAGCCGTGCGCGCCCTGGCCGGTGGTGTACACGAGCATCGTGCTCGAGCCATAGATGACATAACCCGCCGCGACCTGCCGGCTTCCCTGCTGGAGCATGTCCTTCAGCGTGCAGCCCGGTCCACGCGTCACCCGCTTTACAACCGAAAAAATCGTTCCAACCGGGACATTCACGTCGATGTTCGACGAGCCGTCGAGCGGATCGAACAGGAGCACATACTTGCCCTGCTTAAACTGCTCGGGAATCGGAATAATCTCCTCCGACTCCTCTGACGCCATCGCGCAGAGTCTGCCGCCATGATCCATCGCCTTGATGATGATTTCGTTGGCGATGATATCGAGTTTTTGCTGGGTTTCGCCCTGCACATTTTCAGTGCCGGCCGAGCCGAGAATGTCCGCGAGGCCCGCGCTGCGGACTTTGTTCGCGATCATTTTCGCGGCGAGCGCGAGATCGTACAGGATGCCGGACAACTGGCCGGTCGCCTCGGGATGGAGGCTCTCCTGCTCGATGATGAAGCGCTCGATTGTGACTACGGAAGTTGCGGTGTGGCGAACCATCCCCAAAAGTGCGCGGGGGCGTGGGCTAGAGCAACTGCAAACCACCCGTTTACTGTTTTCTGTTGTCGGCGCTCTGTGAACCAATTTGCCAACTACGCTCCGCCGCGACGACCGTGAGCGATCGGCCGTCTGTGCGCACGACGATCGTCCCCAGTTGATCCGTGCGGAGTACAGTGATCCCGCGTGATATGAGGTCGAGCATCACACTCTCCGACGGGTGGCCGTAGGAATTTCCGGCGCCCACGGAAACCAGCGCTACGCGCGGATGCACGGCATCGAGAAACGCGGCGCTGCTGCTCGTCGCACTGCCGTGATGCCCGACTTTTAGAACATCGGCGTGAAGGTCGCCCGCGACATGCGCGAGCAGCCACGATTCCTCCGGCGCCTCGGCGTCGCCGGTGAGAAGGAATCGCACGCCACCGTACTGAACCAGCGCGATCGTGCTCGCGAGGTTCGGATCGTGCAATCTGGCCGTCCATGCGGAATCCGGAGCGAGAAAGGTCACGCTCACGCCGTCGATCGAAAGCGAGTCTCCGGGATGCACGCGAGACCACGCGACGCCGAGCGCGCTCGCAGCGTTCAGTGATTGCCGGTACGACTCGCTGCCGCCGGCGAACGCGCCGTCGCGGTACGCAGCGGGTTGCAGCGCACGAAGCACCGTTGCCGCGCCGCCGACATGATCTGCATGCGGATGACTCAGCACGAACAGTGAGAGTTCCCCGCCGAATCGTCGCAGATACGGCACGACGATGGACCGTCCGGCATCGCCGCCATTCCAGATGCGACCGGCGTCGACGAGCATCCACCTCCCGTGCGGCGTGCGAATGGCGATCGCGTCACCCTGACCGACGTCGATCATGTGCAGTTCTGCGAGCCCCGAACCCGCCGGCGCGGCGCTCCACCACACCGCGGTCGACACGCAAATCCCGCACACGATCAGCGCGCCGCCGGCCGCATGTTTCCTGCTGGCGGCGGCGACGACGAGCGCAGCCGCGGCGCCACCGAGCGCCACGGCCGCGCCGAGTGTCGGCGCGACGCTCAGCGATCCGTGCGGAACCGCCGCTCCCATTCGCGCGATGCCGTCGAGCGCATACAGCAACGGATGGGCCGCGTGTGCGACGAACTGCGCGATGCCGTGCGCCGGGCCGCTCGCGAGCGCGAGAAAGAGCATCGGCTGCAGCAGCGCGATGACCGGCGACGCGACGATGTTCGTGAGCGGCGCAATCAGACTCAGCCGGCCGAATGCCCACGTCACGAGCGGCGCCGAAACAATCGTCGCGAGAATGGAAACTGTGAGATCGCGCGCAATCGTCCGGCGCCAGCCGCGCAGATCGCGCGGAAGATTTCTTCGCGCCCAGATCCCGGCGGCGGTGAGCGCGGCGAATCCGGCGACGCTCAGCTGCCATCCGAGATTCATTGCCGTGCGCGGGTCGTAGAGCGGAATCAGCGCGCCGAGCGCGAGCACGGCCCACGGAGAGACGGGCCGGTCGAGCGATCGGCTTGCCGTCGCGACGGCGAGCATCGCGGCGCTGCGGACGGCCGGCGGCGGCGCACCGATGGCGGCGACGTACGCGACCGTGATTCCGAGCGCGGCCCAACGGGCGCGCGACCGCGGAATTCGCAGCGCCTCGAACCCGAGCAGCACCGCGCCGGCGATGATCGCGACGTGCAGGCCGGAGATCGAGAGAATGTGAATGAGCCCCGCCGCCGCGAAGCGATCGCGCATTTCCGCAGGTATCGCGCGCATGTCGGCAATGAGAAGGGCGCGCACGAGCGGCGCGTCGGATTGAAAGAGCGTGTCGATTCTCGCGCCCGCACGCATCCGCCAGCGTTCGAGCAGCGATGATGGCGGAGTGTCGGGCGCCGGCGCGTCGCACGGAGTTGCCGAGCGCACGGCGCGCCAGTCATGCGCGACCCAGCCCGCGGAGACGCAGCGCGCATCCCGCGTGCGGACATCACGGCCGACGAATACGCCGGCGCCGGCGAGCAGGGCGCAGGCAAACGGCGCGACGAACCGGCGCTTCGCGATCGGCGCGGCCGCGGCCGCGCCAATCGCGGACAGCGCGAGCACGGCAACGCACGCGACGAGCGCCGGCGCGGTCACGACGGCGGACGAGCCCGCGAGCAGTCCGGCGACGTAGGAGAAAACGGCCCAGGTGATGAGCGGCACTCATCACGGTTAACAAA
>DASYSH010000015.1:0-2456 GCA_036003525.1 Gemmatimonadaceae bacterium
GAGGCCGCGCAGTGTATCATGGTCCATGCGGTGGCCGCCTTCGAACGATACCGACCTGAACGGAAAGTTCGCGGAGCGCATGCGGGCGAACTCGGCCTCTACGATCTTTGGCGTCGCAAACACATCCTTCGTTCCCACGACCATCACGGTTTCGGGTGAGCGAATGGGTGACGCGGCAGCCGCAAGATCGATCTCTGGCGCGATCGACGACCCCCAGATCACGAGCCGCGCCGCGTTCACACCGCCGCTCGCGACCCAGCGCGAAGCCGCCGCCGCTCCCTGCGAAAAACCGAGCACGGTGATCTTCGCCTGGCCGCCGGCGCGAGAGTGCATATCGCGATGGACCACGTTCAGGTACGCGATGTAATCCGCGATCTCGGAATCGCGCTCGTGTTTGGTCATCCAGCTCGCGCCGATCGTCGCGTTCGCGTTCTTGTTGCGCACGCGCGTCTGGACGTCTTCCAGATAAAATCGCGACAGCGCCTCCGGGGCGACGATCATCCGCGTGCCGTCGTCGATGGGGAGGAACTCACCGATGAAATCGGTCGCGAGACTGCCGTACCCATGAAGGACGTACCAGAGCTCGCGAACATCGGAGGCCGTCGAGCCGAGCAGCGCGATCCGGGCCGTGCGCTCAACGCTGACCGATTCGGTCGTCAACAGATGTGTTCTCACGCCGTGTCGCGCACCTTGCAGATCAATCCGTTGTGGGCCTTGATCACGCCGGCGCGCAGCACATCGAATCCGTTTTCAGTGGCGTAGAGTCCCATTTGATCGACGGTCATCAGCTCGCGATAGCCGTAGTTGAGCTCGTCGGCCATCACGTGATACCATGCACGGCTGCGCAGCTGGTCGCGCGGGGTCGTGATGATCACGTATCCGCCCGGTTTCACGAAGCGGCGATGGAATTCGAACGCCAGTCCTTTGTGCTCATCGGGAAAATGTTCGATCAGCCCGATGCTGACGACGATGTCGAACTCGCGTCCGTATTTGAGATTGCGGATATCCTCGACTTCGAAATCGATATCCATCTGGTCTCGGTACCAGACGCGCTTGTGTCCTGTGGCCGCGTCGACACCAAGGAATGGATACGTCTCGGGGAACTGGCCAAAGCGGTTCGTCTTGCAGAACTCGTCATAATCCACGAGGACGGTGCTGCCGCCCGGATACATCGCAGCGAGCGCCATCGCTTCGTAGCCGTCGGCGGCGCCGAGGAACAGGATTCTCGGATTTTTCTTTACGTCCAGTCCGGCGAACAGGGCGCGCTTGCCGCGCGGATCCCAGACGGCGTCCTCGACGCGATGGATGCGATTCCAAACGAGGAGATGAAACATCTCTTCGACGGCCTCGCTCGCGCCGCGCACATCCGCCTTCTTGATTGCCTGCATCAGCTCGGCGCGCGCGTGAGCCTGCGCCGCCGGGACGTCGGTCGTGAAGTAGCGGTCGAAGTTCCGGTTGAACTTCTTCCAGCCCTCAAGGACCGGGAGCGGCTCACCGTGAGTCTTTTCGTAGACTTTTTTCTCGGTCGCCCATTTGTCGACCTTGTACGGCCGGCCGACTCCACGCCAGTTGAGCGAGCGCCAGTTGGTCGTGCTATGGTCCACGAACAGATCAGGCGGCTGGTCGAGCAGGTCCACCACGAACTTTCCGGTGACGATGTGGTCGCCAATGCGGTACGGCTCGGTTCCAACGTTGTGAGGATCCCGCGCGGTCGTCGCCATGGCTTAAATCAACCCGGAGCCGGACCGAGGGGCCAGTAGCACGATTGCGGTAGGACACCTCCGGGCGTTACGATTCTAAGTCCAGAATGGAGCCGAAAACATGACCACTGAGCCATACAATCCGAATACCAAAGGATGGGGCGTCGCCGCCTTCATCATCGCGCTGGCGATCATCGCCAACGTGACGGCTTATTCGATCCATAAAGCGACCTATCTAAAGCCGGACAAGGCCCCCGCCTCAGCAGAGCAAGGTCGCTGAGTGTCTGAGACCCGGCGGCTGACCGCCGAGACCTCGTGGATCCTCCGCGTGTCCGAGTCGGAGGCCAATTATTGGGCCACTTATGTCGTCGACGGGTCGATGATGCTGTTCTTCATCGGGTGGGACGCATTTCGTCTGGGCGTCGGCGCGTTCGCGATGGCCGCGATGTTTTCACTCGGACTGTTCGCGTGGACGTTCACGGAATACTGCGCGCATCGGTGGGTCTACCATTGGGGCATCGCGCTGACCCGCAGCGGACATGAAAAACATCACGATGATCCGCTCGCGCATCTCGCGCTGCCGTGGTTCGTCACGCCGATTCTATTTTTGCCGCCGCAGATGCTGGTCGCCGGATATTACGGCGTAGGCGGATTCTCATCGTTCTTCGCGGGATGGTTCGGCGGATTCATTGCGTACAGTTTCATGCATCATTCGCTGCATCACTACAAGTTCAAAGCCGCGTGGTTCAGACATCT
>DASYSH010000016.1:0-3621 GCA_036003525.1 Gemmatimonadaceae bacterium
GTCGCTCGGCGGCTGCCGCAGTGATCACACCGGCGCCGAGTGACCCCGCAGCCGGCGTAACGACCGCAGACTGCATTGCGCCGCGCCCGCCGAACGCGCCGGTGATGGCCGCGGCGGGAATCGAATCCGTCGTAATGATCAGAACGCCAACCGCGCCTGCTGCCTGCGCGCGCGTGTCGCGCGCCGCACCGCCGCCCGCGCCGCCGCGTCCACCGCCTCCACCACCGCGTCCACCGCTCTGGCCGGCGCGGGCGATGCTGTCCGCGCGCACCGCCGCTTCGACTCGCGCCGCGGCGTCCGCGCCGAATTTATCGGGCACGGAATCGCAGCGCAGAACGCGCGCGGCGCCGCGGCCCGCCGCGATCAGTCCCGCGCCCGCGGCGTTCGAAGTGAACACAGCGATCTTGCCCTTGAGCAGCGCGGGATCGAGCGGAACCGTGTCGCGCCAGCGTCCGGCGTACACGGTCGCGACGTTGTTGAGATCGGCCTTCGCGCCCAGCGCGTTGCCGGTCGACGGTACAATCGGGAGCCAGTCGCGCTTTACGGCGAGCGCCGCGCCGCCGGCCGTGAGGCGCGACGACGACTCGTCGAATGTCGCCGGCCCGTAGGCGAGTTCCTGGAAATAAGTTCCGTTGTCGCCAGCAGGCTTGAGCCCGAGACGTTTGAACTCGGATGCGATATAAGTCGTCGCTTTGTAATTGCCGAGTTCCCCGACCCGGCGCCCCATCATCGAGTCATCGGCGATTTGGTAGAGCCTCGTGCGCAGGTCGTTCGCGGTGATTTCAGGAACCGTCGGACGCGGTGCCCAGGTACGGGGGCCTTCGTCGGGCCAGACGGTCTTCGCGGCGCCGGATTTCGCGGCAACTTTGCGCGATGCGCTGTCTTTTTGCGCCGATGCGGAGCCGGCCGCGCAGATGAGGACAACAAGCGCGAACGAGACGCGCGTCGTAATAGTGTTCATGTGTGGATTTGAGGTGTCAGGTGGAGAACAAAGTTACACCGTCAGAATGAGTTCGCGCCCGGAGAAAGTCGCGTCGGTGGTCTTCGGCGCACCGGCGATGCGAATCCGTAACCGGCGTGGGGCGCCGAAGAACTTCGATCCGGGCGCGAGGCGGATCGTCACGCGCCTCGTTTTGTCGCGCCAGGAAATCAGCGCGGTCATCGATGCGCCTTTGCGGTAATCGAAGCTTATGCCGTCGTCTTCGTACCAAGGCGATTCGCCGTCGGCGCCCGGATACACAGTGAGTGTCAATGGTTCGGTGCTGGGCTCGCTCGTATACTGCTTCACTGGCCCCGTCGGAATGACGGCGCCGGCGCGCACATAGAGCGGTGTAACCGCGAGATCGACCGCACGATTGATCTCGCGCCCTCCGTCGATGCGCTCTTCGGTCCAGAAATCGTGCCAAAGTCCGCGCGGCAGATACACGGCTCGCGACGTCGCGCCTTTTTCCACCACCGGCGCGACGAGCATGTCCGCGCCCCACATGTATTGATCGCCGCGGGCCACCGCGGACGCGTCGGCGGGGTAGTGAAGCCACATCGAACGCATGATCGGCAGCCCTGTTTTGGTGCATTCACGCACCGCCGTGTACAAATACGGCATCAATTTGTAGCGCAACTCGAGATACTGGCGACAAATTGGTTCAACCTGCTTGTTATGCAGTTCGGCAGGGTCGGCGGTGTAATTGTTCACTTCGCTCGGACCGCCGTCGCCGCCGTCCCATCCCCACGGCAAATGCAGGTGCCAGTTCCTGCCATGCGATCGGAACAGTGGACAGAACGCCGCGAACTGAAACCAGCGGACGAATAATTCTCCGGTATAATCGGCAGTCGGATAAAACCCGCCGATATCGGTGCCCCAATACGGCAGTCCTGAGAGCCCCGTGTTGACGGCTATGGGAACATGATTCTTCAGCGTTTCCCAGCGTGACTGGATGTCGCCGGACCAGATGAACCCGCCGAAGCGCTGCACCCCGGCGGATGCATTGCGATGCAACGCGAACGGCCGCTCGTTTGGATGATAGAGTTGCGTACCTTCCCAGTACATGCGATGACGGTTCAACTCCGACGGCCCGTCGAACCCGTCGCCCTGGTCGGGCCACCATCCGTCAACGCCAACGTCCATCAGCGGTTTGTGGAACGGCCAGTAGCACGAGACCTGCCGGTCCGGCGGCCATTTGTTGTCGGGCGTGCGACCGCTCGGCAGCGGCGGGGCGGTGCAGGGATCGTTCACGCCGCCGCTGAGCTTGTGGCCTTCGATCACGATATGCATCACCACTTTGAAATGCTCGGCATGCAGCTCGTCGAGCATTTTCTTTGGATCAGGAAAGTTGGTTGGATGCCAGGTGAACTCGCCGTTGCGTGTGTTCCATCCCGATGGCGTGAACTCGGTGCCGAGATAGATCAGCGTGTCGCACGGCAATTTCTTTTCGCGCATCGTGCGCGCGATCCCCATCACCTCGTCCGCTCCGGCGAGCGTGCGATGCGACTGCTGGTAACCGAGCGTCCAGAGGGCGGGGAGTTCCGCGAATCCCGTGAGGCGCGCGTACTCGCGCATGATCACCGTGGGATCGTGCGACGCGACGACGAACAGCTGCAGCGGCAGCGCGGTCGCGGCGGGCGGGATGAATTTTCCCTCGGTGCCGGTGAAATCGAACTGGCCGTACGGCTGATGAATGAACATTGCCCAGCCGTCGGTGCCGACCAGCCACTGCACGGGCGCGCGCGTGCCGAACGTCGCGAGGCGATAGCCGCCCTGGCCGATGGTCATCCGATCGGTCGAGCCCTTGCGGTCGAACTGCGGGCCGCCCTCGCCCAGTCCGAGGAGCGGGCCCGACGGCAAAAGGAAATTCATTTCCGGGGCGAGCGTGTCGAATGTGAGGCGCTGGACTGTCGCGCCCGCCGCCGTCTCGACGACGATCGTGGGCGGGCCCTCGTGGAATTTCACGACGAGATCACCGGCGCGGACGCGCTTGAGCGGTGCCGTCTGTCGGCCGTGTGCGATGGGCCGGCCGGGCGACTGCTCGATGAGTTCGCCCGTCGTGGGCACGGGAACGAGCTGTCCATTTTGAATCGGCCGAACGGTGATGCGCACGCTCACCGCGCTCACCGACGCGATTTCAATTTCGACGCGCTGACCCGCGATCGTGATGCCGTCTGCGAGCCCGCGAAAAATGTGCGGGCCGAACGCCACTGCTGCGGTCGCGCCACCGAGCTGCTTGATCGCGGCGCGACGTGAAAGATTGTTCCTGTCAGGCATCGTCAATCCTTGCGGTGCGAGAGCCGATCGCGAACGTTTCTCATGAAGCAATCTGGTCGTACCCGCCGTTACCGGCGGAACCGGTGGCAAACATTTAAGGCCTTGCCGCGCGGGTTGTCGCAGGCGCACGCGGGTAAGCACAACTCTCCCAATCTTATGAAATCAATATTGCACCGCCTCAGTGTGCTGACGCTATTCGCGATTGCCCCGAACGTCAGCGCACAATCAGCGAAGCCGATCGCCAAATCGACGATCGCGATTCCCGCCGCGATCTCGGCGATTAAGGAATCCGACATCAGACGCGATTTGTATGCGATGGCCGGCGACGGGATGCGCGGCCGCGAAGCAGGGACCATCGACGA
>DASYSH010000017.1:0-4686 GCA_036003525.1 Gemmatimonadaceae bacterium
AGCGTGGCAAAAAAACTCTCGACCATCGCGTTGTCCCAGCAGTCGCCGGCGCGACTCATGCTGCAGACCATCCCTTCGGCCGCGAGGCGCGCGCGATACGCGGTGCTCGCGTAGGGCGTGCCGCGATCCGAGTGATGCGTCACGCCCTGGGCGCTCCCGCGCTGCGCGAGCGCCACGTCGAGCGCGCGCAGCGCGAGATGCTGATCGAGCTGCGGGTCGAGCGCCCACCCGACGACGCGACGTGAGCAGAGATCCAGAATCACCGCGAGATAGAGCCAGCCTTCCCGCGTCGGGAGAAACGTCATGTCGGCGCCCCACACCTGATCGAGCTGCGGCACGTGAAACGGACGAGCCACGAGATTCGGGGCGATCGGCCACGCGTGATCCGATCGCGTCGTGCGCCGAAAGCGCGCGGGGCGTTTCGCATAGAGTCCCGCGTGGCGCATGAGCCGCGCGACGCGTTTGACGCCGACCGGCTCGCCCTGGGCCACCAATTCCGCGCGGACCCGCGGACTGCCGTAGCGGCGCTTGGCAAGCGCGAAGGTCACCTGAATCTTCGACGTGAGCGCGGTGTCGCGCGCCACCCGCGCACTCTGCGGTCGCGCGCGCCACTGATAGTACCGGGCGCGCGAGACCGTGAGCACCCGGCACAGCCGCACAATCGACCATTGGTCCCGATGGGCGTGAATGAAGGCGCACTTTATCGGGACGCGTTCGCAAAGTACGCCGCGGCTTTTTTTAGGATGTCACGCTCGTCGCGCAGCGCGGCATTTTCTCGTCGCAATCGCCGATTCTCTTCCTCGAGCGATTCCGCCGGCTCTGCGCGCGCGCCCGGCGCGGTCGCCGCGGTGCGCACCCAGCCTTGCAGCACGGACGGATGAATCCCCAACTCCCGGGCGACCACCGTCGCCGGTCGCCCGGTCTGCTCCACCAACCGCACCGCCTGCGCTTTAAACTCCGCCGATCGCTTGTGTCGTATCCGCTTCATGTAGCACCTCCAACTGATAGTCTATCAGTCCTGTGAGGTGTCTACAAAATCGGGTGAACTTCAGACCAACAGTTAGTAGTTAACAGTTCACTCGTCGGACACTACCCCTACTGCTCAATAATAATGAGGTACTTCGACGGCCCCCAGAACGCGACCGGATCCTTGATGTTGATCGCCGTCTTGATCCGCCCTTTCTCATCCGGCTGCATTTCGAGCGCGCTCACGTCCTGGCGCGTCACGATCTTATAGCTCTTTTCCGCATTCGGCAGCGGAATGTTCGCCACTGCCGTCTTGTCGATGCTCGTGAAGTCCGCCGGATTCAGTTCGCGCGCCGGCACCTGCACCTTGCCGATGCCCATCATGCCGCCGGTCTGGACGATGATCTTTTTCTTCAGCAGATCGTCCTTCGTGCCGATCACGTAGTACACCGTGTTGCGCTCGGTCGTGAGACGGTCACGCTCGGTGGTCAGCGAATTCTTGTCCGTCGTCAGCGCGACGTTGAATTCCTTGAGCTGCGTGTTCTCGGTGGTCAGCGCATTCACCTGGGCGGTGAGGTCGGCGACCTGGCTCTTCTGGCTCTCGATCAGGTTCTTGAACGACGTGATCGTCGAGTCGTACGCGGCCAGCTGCGTCTTCAGGCCGGCGTTGTTCGTATCGAGCATCGAGACGCGCTTGCGGCTCGCGGCGAGACGCGACTCGGCTTCGTTCAAGCTCGCCGTGATTCCCTTGATGCGTGTGAGCAGCGCGGCGCGCTGTTCGCTCGGCGAAAGTTTTCCTTCGTTCTCGCCGGTCGTCGAGACCGTCGGCTTGCTGTTCGCCCGCATGCGAACTTTCGAGAGTTCGGTGTTGGCGTCTGCGATGAACTGCGTCGTCGCCATCACGTCGCGGAGCAGTGAATCCTTCTCCGCGGAGATCTGCTGCACCTGCACGAGTGTTTTTTCGAGCTCGGGCTTAGAGCGATCGCACGCGCCGAGCGCGACGACGGCCATCAGCAAAGCAAGTTTGCGCATCTTGGTTCTCCTTATTTTTCGTGGACGGAACGACGCCATGGAAACAGCGCCCTTCGTTCACACTACCGAAGGGCGCCGGATGTTCCAAACTCAATCATTACGTCTTGGTTACGAACGCTTCTACGTAGGCGTAACGCCTACATCGCCCTCTAATGACTCGGGCGGATGCGTTTTTATGCGATCGGCTTTTTCGTCGTGGTGATCGGCTCGAGTCCGAGTTTCTTGAGCAGCGCATTCAGCGCGACGAGATCCTTATCCTCGAGTTTCTGCAGATGATCGCTCTGCACTTTCAGTTCGACCTTGAGATCGTTGAAGATCGGCGCCGCATTTCCCTGCGGACGCGAATCGCCGCGGGTCACGGTTCCCATGAGTGAAGCAAGCCGGTTGTTGATCTTGATCGGGAAGTTGAGCGGGTCCTGTCCGCTCTGATTTCGCACCTGATAAATCTCTTCCTCCACCGAGCTGAGCTTGGTCGTCAGCGAATCGCCGAGCAGTTTGAGATTTGCATCGCTCGATTTTCCGAGGCGGTCGGCGATCTGCTTTTTCAGGTCGCGAATCTTGATGACGCCAAGGTTTGCTTCGTTGACTTTATCGCGAATCGCGAGCGCGAGGTTTGTTTGCGCGATGAGATCGGCATCGGTCGCCTCGTGCAACGGATGGCGCTTGATGATGAGTGGCTGCGTCGCGGTGCGGCCGTCGACCGTGAGACGCACCGTGTATTTGCCGGGCGCCGCCTCGGGACCGGTCTGCGAGCCGCCCCAGAGAATCATTCCGGGGAAACTCACCGGCGGCGCATAGCGCATGTCCCATGAGAAGCTGTTGACGCCCGCGGTCTTCGCGGGTCCGGCGGCACCCGCGCCGCCGCGTCCTCCACGGCCGCCGCCACCGCGCGCATCATCTGCAGCGGCTGCGGTGTCGGGATACGAGCGCACGAGCGCTCCCTTGGAGTCGAGGACTTCGACGCGCACGTTCTGCGCGGACTGGCGCAGCATGTACTGGATCAGCGCCGGTTGTCCCGCTCCACGAATCGCGGTGGGCGGCTGGAAGAGAACCGGATCCGTTCCGGCCATCAGCTTCTCGCTCGATTCGCGAAGCGGCTGAATGTGGTCGAGGACCCAGAAGCTCCGGCCGTGCGTCGCAATCGCGAGATTGTCCTCGACGACGATGAGATCCCACACGGGGATGTCCGACGGAAGATTGAGGTTCAGCGATTCCCAGTGATCGCCGTCATCGCGCGAGACGTACACACCGTGCTGCGTGCCGGCGTAGAGCAAACCTTTGCGCGTGGGATCTTCGCGAACCGCGTGCACGAAATCATTCGCGGCGATTCCGTTCACGATCTTCGTCCACGTCTTGCCCATGTCGTGCGTGCGATAGATGTACGGGGCTTTGTCATCGAGGAGGAAACGCTTCACCGCGACGTACGCGGTCGCGGAGTCGTGCGCGCCGGCGTCGATCAGCGAGACGCGGCCGAAGTCGGGCATGTCTTTCGGCGTGACGTTCGTCCACGTCGTGCCGCCGTCTTTCGTGACTTCGATGAGTCCGTCGTCGGAACCCGTCCAGATGACGTTCGTCGTGCGCTTCGACGGCGCGATCGCGAAGATCACCGCGTACACTTCCGGGCCGTTCATGTCGCGTGTGATCGGTCCGCCCGACGGTCCCATCGTCTTCGGATCGTGGCGAGTGAGGTCGCCGCTGATCTTCGTCCAGTCGTGCCCGCCGTTCGTCGTCTTCCAGAGATGCTGCGATCCCGCGTAGAGCGTCTTGCCGTCGACGGGTGAGAAGATGATCGGGTACGTCCACTGCCAGCGCTCCTTCAGCACCGCCGATTCTTCACCCGAGAACATGCGCGGATACGGACTCACTTCGGTGACTTCACCCGTGCGGCGATTCAGCTTGGTGAGAAAGCCGCCGCCGTTCGCGTTCGTGCCGGAGTAGAAGATGTCGGGATCGCGCGGGTCGGGCGCGATGTAGCCGTCCTCCGAGCCGCCGGGACTGAAGGTCTCCGGTCCGGCGTTTCCGCGGCCGCCGCCGAATCCGCGCCCGCCGCCTTGTTGTTCGCTCGACACGCACGTCTCGCTCGCGTCCTGCTGCGAGCCGCAGACGAAATACGGCACGTTCGCCGTGGCGACGACATGGTAGAACTGGCCCGTGCGATACGTCTTCGCCGTCCACGTCGGGTTGTCGGCGTCCGCGTTGAACGTGATGTCGCCGCCCGGATCGGCCGCATGGAGCACGTGATTGTTGTCGTCCGGATCGATCCACAGGTCGTGCGAGTCGCCGCCGGCGAATTGCTGCTGCGCGAATGTTTTGCCGCCGTCGCGCGAGCGGTACATGCCGACGTTGCCGATATAGACGAGATCCTTGTTCTTCGTGTCGGCGAAGACGTGTGAGTAATAGAACGCCCGCTGGCGGAAGCGGCGCTCGTTGTTCACGAGCTGCCACGTAGCGCCGGCGTCGTCGGAGCGGAACAGTCCACCATTCTCGTTCTCGACGAGCGCGAACACGCGATTGGGATCGACCGGCGAGACCGCGACGCCGATCTTGCCGTCCATGCCCGACGGAAGGCCGGTGTTGCGCGTGATGTCGGTCCAGTTCTCGCCGCCATCAGTAGACTTGTACAAGCCCGAGCCGGGGCCGCCGCTCGACATCTGCCATTCTTTGCGATACGCCTCCCATAACGAGGCG
>DASYSH010000018.1:0-3952 GCA_036003525.1 Gemmatimonadaceae bacterium
GGCGAGTTCGACGCCACGACGGGTGTCGCGCACGCCTCGGCTTCGACGTTGGTGAGTCCCCACCCCTCTTTCGGTGAAGCGAGCGCGACCGCCCACGACCGGCGCAGAAGCGCGAGCTTCTCCTCCTCACTGATGAAGCCAAGAAACTTCACGCGCGCGCCAAGGTCAAGCGACGCGGCGAGCGCTTCGAGCGCGCCGCGATAGTCGCCCGCGCCGGCAATCTCGAGCGTGCTGTGCGGATCGGTCAGTTTCGCGAATGCGCGGATCACGAGATCGACGCCTTTGTATTTCTTGAGGCGGCCGACGTAGGAGAACACGGGATGCGGCGCGCGCGCCGGCGGAAGCGGCGTGTAGTGGTCGAACGATACGCCGGGATGAATCACCTTCACGCGTTCGCGCGCGATGCCGCGATGGACGAGATCGTCCGCCGTTCCGTCGCTGATCGCCTGGAACGGGACATCGCGGTAGACGAACGGAAGCGGACGCTCGCTCATCCACACCGCCGCGGCGAGCGGCCACGCGAGTTCCTGAAACACGGTGCCGCCGAACAGATGCGGCACGCACACGACGCGCTTCGCCCGTCCGCCCCACAGCGGCGTGTAAAGCGGCGCCTTGTTGATGTCCTCGAACAGAATGTCGAACGGCTCGTCGCGCAGTCTCGACGACCAGTACTGAAATACTTTCAGCGCGAACGTGTTGCGGGTGCCGACGCGATGCACGTCGATCCCGTCGACCGTGGCGCGCGGCGGGCAGCCGGGCCAGCCGCCGCAGAGCAGCGTGATCTGGTGACCGCGCTTTGCGAGCCGCTCAAAGATTTCGTGAAGATGAATTTCGGCGCCGCCCGCCTGCGGATTCTCGCGATCCTGCCAGTTGACGACGAGGATCCTCACTTCAGACGGCCCATCTTTCGCGCGAGAGCGTCGAGGATGCCGTTCACGAACCGCGCGCTCTGCTCGCTGCCGAATCGTTCCGCGAGCCGCACCGATTCCTGAAGCACCACGCGCGGGGGCGTCACGCCCGTGTGGAGCTCGGCGGCGCCAAGCCGCAGCACGCACCGCTCGATCGCGCCGATACGCTCGATACGCCAGTTGGTCGTGACATCCGCGAGTTCGTCGTCGAGCGCGGCACCATCGGACGCGACGACCCGCAGGAGCGTCATCGCGAACGTGCGCTCGTCGGTCGCGACACCCAAGTCATCCCAGATCGCGGCGGACACTTTCAGCAAGTCTTCGCTCTCGCGCAGATCCCACGCGTACAGCGCCTGCAGCGCCCGTGCGCGGCCCCTCGACTCAACCCGTGCCATCGTCCGCCGGCTCGTCGTGTGCGTGATCGAGTCGTGCGAACAGGTCGACCATCTCGAGTGCGGCGAGCGCCGCGTCCCATCCCTTATTACCGTGCGCGCCGCCAGCGCGCGCTTCGGCCTGCGCGTCATCGTCCGTGGTGAGCAGGCCGAATCCGATCGGCACGTTGAACTCGCGCTGCAGTTCGGAGAGCCCGCGCGCCGCTTCGCCGGCCACGTAATCGAAATGCGGCGTCTCGCCGCGGATCACCGCGCCGACGGCGACGATCGCATCGTAGCGGTCGCTCGCGAGCAGCCGCTCAACGGCAGCGGGAAGTTCCCACGCGCCGGGCACCCACACCGCGTCGACGTCATCGAGCGCCACGTGATGTTTCACGAGGCACTCGAGCGCGCCCTGCATGAGCTTCGACGTGATCTCTTCGTTGAAACGGCTGGCCACAACGGCAAAGCGGCGGCCGGCGCCGTTCGGCTCTCCAGTGAATTCCGCCATCAGAGTGCGCGCAGGTGGCCCAGCTTGCGGCGCTTCGTCTCGAGATATTCGGCGTTGTCGGCGGTATCGGGCGCGACGAGCGGGACTCGTTCGTCGACCCTCAGGCCGTAGCCTTCGAGTCCGACGAGCTTCTTGGGATTGTTTGTGATGGGCTTGATGGACTTGAGTCCGAGATCGAGAAGAATTTGCGCGCCGATTCCGTAGTTGCGGAGATCGGGGGCAAATCCGAGCCGCTCATTCGCCTCGACGGTGTCGGCGCCTTTGTCCTGCAGTTCGTACGCCTTGAGTTTGTTGAGCAGGCCGATGCCGCGTCCCTCTTGATCGAGGTAAACGATCACGCCGCGCCCTTCCGACGCAACGAGCTGCATCGCGGTGTGCAGCTGCCAGCCGCAGTCACAGCGCAGCGAGTGGAACACGTCGCCGGTCAGGCACTTCGAGTGCATCCGGACGAGCACGCCTTCGCCGCTCGAGATGTCGCCGTAGACGAGCGCGACATGCTCGTGCGCGTCGACGTCATTGCGGTATCCGATGATCTTGAATTCGCCCGCGTCGGTCGGGAGGCGCGATTCCGCGACGCGATGCACGAGGCGCTCCGTGCGCAACCGATGCGCGACGAGCTGCGCAACCGTGATGAACGTCAGCGAATGCGCCTGCGCGAACCGATCGAGATCGGGACGCTTTGCGGTCGCGCCGTCGGCGTTGAGTATTTCGCAAATGACACCGGCGGGCTGAAGTCCCGCGAGGCGCATCAGATCGACCGCAGCCTCCGTATGGCCGACGCGCTGGAGCACCCCGCCTTCGCGCGCGCGCAATGGATGCACGTGGCCGGGCCGCCGGAGGTCACCCGGCTGCGCCGCTGGATTTGCGGCCGCGCGAATCGTCGCGGCCTGATCGCTCGCGCTGATGCCCGTCGTCACGCCGAACCGTGGCGCGGCGTCCACCGTGACGGTGTATGCCGTGCGAAGCGCGTCGGTATTTTCCGCGCCCATCATCGGCAAATCGAGCTGCGCGATTTTGTCGGCGCTCAGCGCGAGGCAGATCATTCCTTTCGCGTTCATGAGGAAGTTCACCATCGCCGGCGTGATGAACTCCGCCGCGCCGATGAGATCGCCCTCGTTCTCGCGGTCTTCATCGTCGGCGACGACGATGAACTTTCCCGCGCGCAGATCTTCTATGGCCTGCTCGATCGTTCCAAACGGCATTGTGCTCTCCTGCTTCATTCGGCTGTCGCCGCGAGATGCGGCGCCAGCAGTCGTTGTACGTATTTGCCGATCACATCGGCCTCGACCTGAACCCGGTGCCCGGCGCGCAATCCGCCGAGCGTCGTGGCCTTCAGGGTGAAGTCGATCAGCGAAAGTTGAACCGTGTGCTCAGATGGAAGCGCGTTGACCGTGAGACTCACTCCGTCCACGGCGATCGATCCGTGCAGCACCACGAGCGGTCCGAGCTGCGGCGGAATGGCAATGTCTATCAATAGCGCATCTGAAATTTTCTCAACTCCAACCACTTCTGCGACCGCATCGACGTGCCCCTGCACCATGTGGCCGCCGAGACGGTCACCCGCCGCGAGCGCGCGCTCGAGATTAACCCGTCGTCCCGGCTCCCAGTCACCGATCGTGGTGCGCCCAAGCGTTGTGAGAACCGCTGCAACAGTGAACCAGCCTTCACCGGACTCCCTGACCGTCAGGCACGCGCCGCCGACGGCGATGGATTCGCCGGGGGTGAGGTCGCGGTAGGAAGTGCGGATGCGAAATTCTCTTCCGGCGCCGGTGGTTTGGACGCGGTCGATTGTTCCGACATCGGTGATTAATCCAGTGAACATTCTTGGATGGTTAAGAGCGAGTGAACTGTTAACTACTAACTGTCGCTCGGTGTTCTGTTAACAACTCAGTCCGATCCACGATCCGTGTCGACGAGTCACGCAGCCACGACTGATTCGGTCACGGATCACCGACCAACAGTTAGTAGTTAACAGTTCACTCGTCGGACACCGTCGTGGCGAACACTGTCATGAGATCCGGCCCAAACTCCCGCCGTTCAATGACCGTGAGTCGCTCGGTCACATGGACCCCGGCAAACGCCGGAAGCGCCCCAACCCCAAGCACTACCGGCGCCTGAAAGATAACGAGTCGGTCCACCGCTTTGGCGCCCAAAAGCGCTCC
>DASYSH010000019.1:0-4078 GCA_036003525.1 Gemmatimonadaceae bacterium
CACGCGCGGCGCCGCGCAGGGTGGGTTTGAAGAGGGCGTCCGCAACGCGCTTCAGGCGATGCTCTCCAGCCCGTACTTCGTGTTCCGGTTCGAGAAAACCCCGGTCGGGATCGCCGACGGAACAGACTACAAGCTCAATGATTTCGAGCTCGCCACGCGCCTGTCGTTCTTCCTCTGGGGCAGCATCCCGGACGACGAGCTGATTCGTCTGGCGAGCGCGAAGCAGCTCTCACAGCCGAAGACGATGGAGCGCGAGGTGAAGCGCATGCTGGCCGATCCGCGGTCGGAAGCGCTGTCGTCGCGGTTCGCCTACCAGTGGCTGCGCCTCCAGGACCTCGACAAGGTCCGCCCCGACGCGTTCTTCTTCCCCGACTACGACCAGCAACTCGCCGACGACATGCGGAAGGAGACGCAGCTCTTCTTCAACGACATCGTGTCGCACGATCGCAGCGTCCTCGACGTGTTCAACGCCAACTACACGTTCGTGAACGAGCGGTTGGCGCGACACTACGATATTCCGAACATCGCCGGGAACGACTTCCAGCGCGTTTACTATCCGGATTCGACGCGCCGCGGCATTCTCGGCCAGGGTAGCATCCTCGTGCAGACGTCGCTGGCGAATCGCACGTCTCCGGTGCTGCGCGGCAAGTGGGTGATGGAAGTGCTCCTCAACTCGCCGCCGCCACCGCCGCCGCCGAACGTGCCGACGCTCGACGAGACGCAGGACGGCAAGGACGGCCGCCCGCTCACGACGCGCGAGCGGATGGAGATCCATCGCAAGAACCCGACGTGCAACGCGTGCCACCAGTACATGGACCCGATCGGCCTTTCGCTCGACAACTTCGACGTGACGGGCAAATGGCGCTATCGCGAAAACGGCGTGCTGCTCGACACGAAAGGCACGATGTACGATGGCACCAAGCTTGCAGCCCCTGGTGACCTGCGTAAGGCGCTCGTTGCGCGCCCGACCCCGATGATGCGGTCGTTCGCGGAAAACCTCATGGCCTACGCGACCGGCCGTCGCATGGAAGATTTCGATCAGCCGGCGATCCGGGCGATCACGCGCGACGCCGAAGCGCACGGATACAAGTTCTCGTCGTTTATTCAGGGCGTGGTGAACAGCGCAGCATTCAGGAACAGTCGTGTGGAGCCCGCGACCGCGGGCACATCGGGCGACGGCAAGAGCCAGCGGTAAGAAAGTCCATTCTCAGCGCGGAGAGCGACCATGCAGTTTCTCAACGGTAAGACGATCCCCCGCCGCACCTTCCTTCGCGGAATGGGCGCAACGCTGGCACTCCCCTATCTCGACGCGATGACTCCCGCGTTCAGCCGGTTCGGCGGCGCGGCGAGCGCGGCCAAGTCGGACGGAACGCGCGTCATATTCATCGAGCAGGTGCACGGCGCGGCGGGATCCAACGCGCTCGGCGCCTCGAAGAATCTCTGGGCGCCCGCGGGCGTCGGGAAGAACTTCGAACTCGTCGGCGACAACGCGCTCACCGGACTCGATCCGTGGCGCAAGTATCTCACGATCGTGAGCAACACCGATGTGCGCATGGCCGAAGCGTTCGCGCCGCCGGAGATCGGCGGTGACCACTTCCGCTCGAGCGCGACATTCCTGACGCAGTCGCATCCGAAGCAGACGCAGGGTTCCGACCTGTACGTCGGCACGTCGATCGACCAGATGATCGCGCGCCGCATCGGTCAGGACACCGCGCTGCCGTCGCTGCAGCTGTGCATCGAAAATCTCGACCAGGCCGGCGGCTGCGACTACAACTACGGCTGCGCCTACACGGACACGATCAGCTGGGCGAGCCCGAGCGAGCCGCTGCCGATGATCCGCAACCCGCGCAGCGCGTTCGACCTGCTGTTCGGCGCCGGTTCCAACAACGCGGACCGCATTTCACGCCGCAAGGCGAACCAGAGCATTCTCGACTGGATCTCAGGCGAAGTCTCGGGCCTCAAGCGCCAGCTCGGCCCGTCGGATCGCGAGCGTCTCGACAAATACGTGACCGACATCCGCGAACTCGAGCGCCGCATTCAGGCGGTCGAAGCGCACAACGCCTCGGGCGAAGTTCGCGAGCTGCCGGAAGCGCCGATCGGCGTGCCGGATTCGTTCGAAGAGCACATGAAGCTGATGTTCGACATCCAGGTGCTCGCGCTGCAGTCCGACATGACGCGCGTGATCTCGTTCAAGACGGGCCGCGACGCCTCGAGCCGCGCGTTCCCCGAGAGCGGAACGAACAAGGGTTTCCATCCGGCCTCGCACCACGGTGGCCGCGAAGCGACCGTGATGGAGTTCAACCTGATCAACAAGTATCACGTGAACATGGTGCCGTACTTCCTCGACAAGCTCAAGAACTCGATGGACGGCGACAAGAATCTTCTCGAGCGCTCGATGATCGTGTACGGCTCGCCGATGGGCGACAGCAACCTGCACAACCACAGGCGCTGCCCGCTGCTCCTGCTCGGCGGCGGAAACGGCCGGCTCGCGAACAACGTGCACTTGAAGGCGCCGGACGGCACACCGATGGCGAACGTATTCCTGTCGCTGCTGCACAAGCTCGGCATGGACGACATCAAGAGCTTCGGCGACAGCACGGACGAATTCGCGCTCAACGTTTGAACCGAGTTTTTTTCAGCATCCGAACGGAGAGGGACGGCATATGACGGTTGGATCACGGTTGAAATTCGGGGCGCTGATCGGCGGCGCCATGCTGGTCGCCGGCGCAGCGTCGGCTCAGCAGGGCGACACGGCGGTCTCGCGCAGACTCGTCGCCAAGATGCCCAAGGCGAACGTTCCCACGCCGTCCCTCGTCGCGAACGCAGCGATGACGGGCGACGCGGCGACGGTGCGCAAGCTCGTCGCGGGCGGCGCGAACGTGAACGCTCCGCAGGGCGACGGCATGACCGCGCTGCACTGGGCGGCCAAGCGGGGCGATGCCACGCTGACCGACGAGCTGATCAAGGCGCACGCGAACGTGAACGCGACGACGACGATCGATTCGTACACGCCGCTGCACATCGCCGCAAAGAGCGGAAACCCTGCTGTCGTTCGCGCGCTCGTCAAAGCGGGCGCGAATGTGAACGCGGTTGCGGGAACGGGCGCGACGTCGCTGCATCTCGCGGCGGAGTCCGGCAACACGGACGTCGTCGCAGCGCTGCTCGACAAAGGCGCCGACCCGAACGCGAAGGAGGCGTTGTGGGGACAGACGCCGCTCGTGTTCGCGGCTGAAGACAATCGTGCCGACGTGATCCGCCTGCTGGTGAAGCGGGGCGCCGATGTGAATGCGATGACCTAAGCCGTGAACCTCGGCGAAGAAGCGGCGGCCGAACAGGCCGGCACGAAAAAGCGGAATGAAGTGCTGATTTCGTTCATGCCGCAGGCACGCCGCGATTCCGTGGCTGCCGCGATCAAGGAAGCGGCGGCGAAGGCGGCCGCGAATCCGGCGCTCGCCGCAGGCGGACGCGCGGGCGGCGGCGGCGGCGGTGGTGGACGCGGCGGCGCCGGCGGCATGGTGCCGGTCGGCCCGTTCACACCTGAACAGGTGCAGATGGCGATCGACTCCGGCCGCTTGGTGATGCGGAACAATGCGGCGGCCAAGGGTCCCGTCACGGAAGTCGTCGACACGATCAACGGCGGCGTCGCAGGCTACGCCGCGTCGGTCGGAGGAGTCGGCGGAATGAGCGCGCTGCACCACGCAGTGCGCCAGGGCAACGTCGAAGCCGTGGAGGCATTGCTCGATGGCGGCGCGAAGGTCAACGAAGCCACGCTGACCGATCATACGACGCCGCTGCTCATGGCCGCGATCAACGGTCAGTTCGACGTGGCGCTCCGCCTGATTGCGCGCGGAGCGGATCCGAACATCGCGAGCACGGCGGGCGCCACGCCGCTGTACGCGACGATCAATCAGCAGTGGGCTCCGCGCTCGCGTTATCCGCAGCCGCAGGCGATTCAGAATCAGAAGGCCGGATATCTCGACGTGATGAACGCGCTGCTCAAGGCGCACGCGGATCCGAACGTTCGCATCAAGACGCATCTCTGGTATTTCGCATTCAACAACTGCGGCAACGCGAACTG
>DASYSH010000020.1:0-10589 GCA_036003525.1 Gemmatimonadaceae bacterium
CCTCCGCCCCGCGCCAGCCATAGATCGACTGGTCGTCGTCGCCGACGACAACGACGTTCCCGTGGCGCGCGGCGAGCAGCCGCACGAATTCGTACTGCGCGCGATTGGTGTCCTGGTACTCGTCGACGAGAATCACCCTGAACCGCTTCTCGTACTTCGCGCGGACATCCTCGTGCTCCGCCAGAAGCTGAACGGGCAGGCCGAGCAGATCGTCGAAGCTCACCGCGTTCGCCGCGCGAAACGCGGCGTCGAGATCGGAGTAAACCGGCGCGACCGCCTTTGCGAGCGGCATTTGCGCGAGCGATGCGTACTCCGCCGGTGACACGAGCGCGTTGCGCGCGTCGGAAATCGCGGATGATATCGCCCGCGGCGTCCAGATTTTTGGCGACACGCGATGACGCTCCATCAATCGTTTGATGACGGAGAGGGTGTCGTCCTCATCGTAGATCGTGAACGCGCTGGTGCGCCCGACCAGCGCCGCGTTCGCGCGAAGCATTCGCGCGCCGATCGCGTGAAACGTCCCGACCCACATGCCGGCGGGCTCGCTGCCCAGCAGCCGGCCGATGCGATCGCGCATCTCGCCCGCCGCCTTGTTCGTGAACGTCACGGCAAGAATCTGGTCGGCCCTGACTATTCCGCCGGAGATGAGCCGCGCGATCCGCGCGGTGAGCACGCGTGTCTTCCCCGAACCGGCGCCCGCGAGCACGAGGAGCGGCCCAGTGCCGTGCTCCACCGCCTCACGCTGCGCTTCGTTCAGTGACGGGCCTGCGGAATCAATTTTTTCGCCGGGCGGTGACGCGATCATGACTGAAAGCTAGCACCCGGCTCGATGTTTGCGGAGGCACCGACGACACCGGCGAGGGTAGATTGTATTGTCCTCTTTTCTCAAACGGCGGGCGACTGCGCATGGCCAACATTCGCATCATCGGCGTTCCGATGGATCTCGGCGCAAGCCGCCGCGGCGTCGACATGGGACCGTTCGCCGTGCGCTACACCGATCTGCGCGAGCGTCTCGAACGGATCGGACACGCGGTGGAGGACGCCGGCAACGTCACCGTCCCGTTTCGCGAAGACGCCGAGCGCGGCGCGCAGCGCGGCGCGCGGTTCCTCGGCGCGATTGCCGACGTCGCCGTTCGTGTCGCTGATGAGACCGAAGCCGCGCTGCAGAGCGGGAAGTTTCCCCTTCTGCTCGGCGGCGATCATTCGCTGGCGGCGGGTTCGATCGCCGGAGCGGCGCGATTTCATGCGAAGAGTGGCGGACGAATCGGTGTGATCTGGATCGACGCGCACGGCGATCTGCACACGCCCGGATCGTCGAGATCGGGCAATGTCCACGGCATGCCGCTGGCGCATGTGCTCGGGCACGGCGACAGCGCATTCTCGCACATTGCCGGCGGCGCGCCCGCGGTCGCGGCGGAAAATGTTGCGCTCGTCGGCGTGCGCGATCTCGACGCGCCGGAGCGCGAGCACGCGGCGGCGTGGAATCTGCGCGTGCTGACGATGCGCGCGATCGACGAGCGCGGCATACGCAGCGTCATGCAAGAAGCGATCACGGTTGCATCAGAGGGAACCGCCGGAATCTGGGCGTCCTTCGATGTCGACTCCCTCAGCCCCGAGGCCGCGCCGGGGGTTGGAACGCCGGTGCCGGGGGGCATGACCGCTCGCGAGGCGCACCTCGCGATGGAAATGCTGGCCGACACGGGAAGGCTCGTCGGGCTGGATGTGGTCGAGGTGAACCCGGTGCTCGACGAACGCAATCGCACTGCGGAACTCGCGACCGAGCTGATTCTCAGCGCGCTCGGCAAGCGGATCATATGAAGGCCGAGGGCGGACGGCGAACGACGGACGGCAGAGACGCCGCGTACGTCGCGCCTGACTTCGCGACGCAACCGCTCTCGGGTGCGCCGGCTGCGCGGACGGCGCCCGCGCCGGGCGACGGCGTGCTGCCCGACGGTTTTTTCGCGACGACGAATCTTCCGACGTATGTGAAAGACGCCCACGGGACATGGACGCTGCCGCACGAGCCGCGCATGGACGGATGCATCGTGCGCGGGCCGGACGGCGCGTGGTGGGTGCGCGAGGCGCGGCGGGTAAAACGGGGTGACGACATCGTGATCGGCCTCGCCGAGGACGGGTCGGAGGGCGTGCTCGTCCACGCGCGCGGATTCGAGCCGCCGGACAGTTCGCTTTTTTCAGGCGACTTCCATTTCATGAGCAGCCAGGTCTCGCGCGAAAAACCGATCGACTACCGGCACATCGCGCGCATGCTCGTCGACGAACGCGCGCGGGAAGGCCGGGTGATCTGGGTGACCGGGCCCGCGCTCGTGCACTCACGCGCGCGCGACAATCTCGTCTGGTTCATTCGCAACGGGTTCGTGCAGGCGCTGCTCGCGGGCAACGCCGTTGCGGCGCACGACATCGAATCGGCGGTCGTCGGCACGACGCTCGGCATGGACGCCGCCGGCGAGCCGACCGAGCGCGGTCATTCCGCGCACATGCGCGCGATTAATTCCGTGCGCCGCGCGGGTTCGATCGCAAACGCCGTGCGCGACGGGATCGTGCGCACCGGGATCATGCATGCCTGCGTCGTCGAGGGCGTGCCGTTCGTGCTGTGCGGGTCGATTCGCGATGACGGACCGCTCCCGGACGTCATCACAGATGCGGTCGCGGCGCAGGACGCGATGCGCGAGCACACGGTTCGCGCGACGATGGCGGTGATGATCGCGACCGCGCTGCATTCGATCGCGGTGGGGAACATGCTGCCCGCGTACTACGAAGATCCCGTGCGCGGCATCGTCGAGCTCCCGACGGTCTGCGTCGATGCAAGCGAATTCCTCGTGAGCAAGCTCAAGGATCGCGGCACGCACCAGGCGATCGGTGTCGTGACGAACGCCCAGGACTTCATGAGCATTTTGCGCGCCGCCGTGGAAAAAGAAATCGGCGAGCGCGGCTGATTCAGCCGGGCAGAATGATGTCGAACACGGCGCCGGTTTCGGTCGGCGCGAGCTGCAGCCGCCCGCGATGCCCGGTCTCGACGATGCGCCGCGTGAGCGCGAGGCCGATTCCCCACCCCGACTCTTTCGTCGAAAATCCCGCGGAGAATATTTTCTTCCGAAGTTCCCGCGGCACGCCGGGGCCGTCGTCCGCGACGCGAATGCGGATTCCGCCGCCGTCGACGGGCTGAATCCCGACGTTGATCGTTCCGCCGCGACCGGCGAGCGCGTCGATCGCGTTCTTTACGAGCGACTCGATGGCCCATTCGAGCAGCACGCGATCGCCCACCACCGGAAAATCCCATCCGGGCGCATCCATCGTAATGACGATCGGATGCGCGAGCGTCGGCACGCGCGCGGCGAAATACGTGACGACGTGGCGCGCGACTTCGACGACGTCGACCATGTCGAGGCGCGGCGGACGGCCGATGCGCTCGAAGCGGTGCGCGACCCGCTCGAGGCGCTCGACGTCGTTCTCCATGTGCGGCAGCGCCTGCGCGATCATCGGATCGTCGCGCTCGCGCAGCAGTTCGATCCAGCCGTGCATGCTCGACAGCGGCGTGCCGAGCTGATGCGCGGCCTCGCGGGCCATGCCGGCGAAAATTCTCTCGCGGTCCGCGTTGCTCTCGGCGCGCAGCATGACCACGCCGGAGATGATGAGCACGCCGAGCACGCCCACCATCAAGAGAGGAATCACGCGCATGCCGCGCATCAGCGGCGTGTTGCCGATGTGCACGATGACGAGGCCGCTCTTGACCGGCGGATTCTCGGCGTCGAGCGTATCGGCGTAGGCGCGAACGTGGGGCGAATTCAGCGCGTCGTCGGAGAACGGCATGTCGACATCAGCGAGCACCATGCCCGTCGAATCGGTCAGGATCACCGGCACGCGGAGCTTCTTGAGCGACTCCGTGAGGTCCATGAATGTCGCGGTGCCCGAGCCGGGATCGCTCGACGTGTCATTCACCGCGCCGTACACCTTGGCGTAAATGCTCGCCGTCTGCCGCGCCTCGGAGCGCAGGTTGGACAAGACGTTTTGTGAATACCAGACGAACGCCACGAGCAACGTCACCAGGCCGGTTGCGACGATAAAGACCGGCGCGTTGCGTCGCATCGACTACCGGATCACGTCGGCGCCGAAATACGGTCGCAGGACTTCGGGCACGGTCACGCTGCCGTCGGCATTCTGATAATGCTCGAGGATCGTCGCGATGACGCGCGGGAATCCGAGGCCCGAGCCGTTGAGCGTATGCACGTGGCGCGGCTTCTCACCGGGTGCGGGGCGATATCGAATGTTCGCGCGCCGCGCCTGGAAATCCGTGTAACTCGAGCAGGACGAAACTTCGAGCCAGCTGCCGACACCCGGCGCGAACGTTTCGAGATCGTATGTTTTCGCGTTCGAAAATCCGGTATCGCCCGCGGCGAGCAGCAGCCGGCGATGCGGAAGTCCAAGCCGCTGCAGCGCCTGCTCGGCGTGCGACGTGAGCAGCTCGAGCTGCGCGGGCGAATCTTCGGGAGCGGTGAAACGCACGAGCTCCACTTTGTCGAACTGATGGAGGCGAAGCAGCCCGCGCGTGTCCTTGCCGGCGGCGCCCGCCTCGCGGCGGAAGCACTGGCTGAACGCGGTCAGGGCGAGCGGGAGCGATGCGCCGTCGAGAATTTCATCGCGAAAAAGATTCGTGACGGGAACTTCGCTCGTGGGAATCGCGAACAGCGCGTCGTCGCGCAGCGCGTAGCTGTCGTCCTCGAATTTCGGAAACTGCCCGGTGCCGGTCATCGACGCGCGGTTCACGAACAGCGGAACCTGTGTTTCTTCGTAGCCGAACTCGCGCGTGTGCAGGTCGACGAGAAAATTCATCAGGGCGCGCTGCAGCTTCGCGCCGCGCGCGCGATAAACGATGAATCCCGATCCCGAAATTTTTGCGCCGCGCGGCAGGTCCAGCAGGCCGAGCGCCTCGGCGACTTCCCAGTGCGGCTTCACGCTGCCCGCTGCGCGCGGATCGCCCCACGTGGAGACGACGACATTCGCCGACGCATCACCCTCGGGGACTTCGGGGAGCGTGACGTTCGGGAGTTCCATCAGGATCGTGTCGAACGCGCCTTGCGACGCTTCGAGCTCCGCCTCGAGTCGCGCGATCTCCGCGCCGATGGCGCGCGCGGACGCCATGAGCTCGTCGGCGTTTTCGCCGGCTTTCTTTTTTCGCGCGACTTCCTGGCTGGCCGCATTGCGCGCGGCCTTGCGCTCTTCGACGGCTTGAATCGTCGCGCGGCGCTCCCGGTCGAGGCGCTCCGCGCGATCGATGACCGGACCGTGCGCATCGAGCGACCCGCGGCGCCGGACGCCCTCGCGCAGCGCACCTGCCTGCTCGCGGACCATCCGGGCGTCGATCACGCCTAGAAGGCCGGGAAGCCCGGTATCAGTTGACGATACCCGCAGTCGCCGCCAATCATCGTGCGCCCGTAAATGCCGCGGCCCACGAGGTCGACGGAGTCGATCACGATCTTCGCGTAGAGATACGGCGCCGCCGGGTTGCTCGTCTGGCACACCGGCTCCTGCGCCTGCACCGCCACCGCCTGGCCGCGCGAAACGGTCGTGATGGAATCAACGGTGTATCCGGTCAGCGGCGCTTCGGTGATGTTGTCGTACGAGCCGATGTTCGTGCGGATGCCGACGAGCCGGTTGCCGCCCGGATTCTGTCCGACGAGCTCCGGGGGAAGCAGGATGATGTTGCCGTTCTTATCGATGTCGAACGCGACGTCGAAGTTGTACGTGCCGTCGACCCGCGTGACCGCCCGCGCGGGAAACGCGATCGCCGTGGATGCGATCAACGGCGATCCCGTCAGCGCATGCACGAAGAACGGCTGCGTGGCATTCTCGGTCAGGCCCGCCGAGATGCTGTTGTAATCGCACGCACCGGCGATCGAGGCGAACGCGACGAGCGCGACGGGGATAATCCGGCGCCGAAATGGTACGAAGTTTGTGGTCATCTTGTGAGGCGTAGTGTATCCGGAAGGAGAGGCAACTTCAAGCGAATCAGGAGCTTGACTTCACTCGGTGAGGGGGTATGCTTCGACAACCTTTTGCGGAGCGGCCATGCCAACCATTCGCGACCTCGTCGCCGCCATCCGGCAGCGCGAAGGCGTTGAAGCCGCGGTCGTCCTCGGCCGCGACGGCCTGCTGATCGACAGCCAGGCCGTTGCCAACTTCGACTCCGAGCACGTCGCCGCGCACGTGCCATCGATCATTCAGTTTGCTGATGAATTCGGCGCCGCCGCCGCGCGTGGAGCGTTGCAGACCGCCGTCATGGAGCACGAGCATGGGCTCGCCGTGATTTCCTGTCTTTCGCCGGACGCCGTGCTGCTCGTCCTCGTGCAGCCCACGGCAAATCTCGGCCAGCTGCTGTATGAACTTCGCCGCAACCGCGCCAACATCGCGGCTCTCGTTTGACGGCGCCGCTCTGACAGAACGTTTTCAAGAAACGCCGGTCCAAGAAAAAAGGTGACGCCGAAGCGGCATGTGCTCGTGGCCGATGACGAACCGCACATCGGAAGGATCATCCAAACCAAGCTCGAACTCGGCCCGTTTCACGTCACGCTCGTGTACGACGGCGCCGAGGCGCTGCGGGCCCTCGAACAATACCCCGATGTGGCGCTTGTGCTCCTCGACCTCATGATGCCCGCCAAGACCGGGCTCGAAGTCCTCGCGGAGATGCGCGCCGACGCGCGCTGGAAGGCGCTCCCGTGCATCATCCTGACCGCGGCGGGACAGGACCAGCGCTATGACGAGGCGATGCGCCTCGGCGCGACGTCGTTCATCACGAAACCCTTCAGTCCGAAGCGGCTGTACGCGCGTGTGGCGGAGCTGACCGGAGTGGAGGAATGAGCGCGCCCGCCGCGGCCGGCGATATCTGGATCGTGATCCTCGCGGGCGGCGTGGGATCGCGATTCTGGCCGGTGAGCACGCCCGAACGGCCGAAGCAGCTGCTTCCGCTCGTCTCCGGCGAACCGATGCTGCGCGACACGATCGAGCGGGTATCCGCGCTCGCGCCGGCGGAGCGCATGATGATCCTCACGAACGCATCGCTCGTCGACGCCGTGAAGAAAGTTGCGCAGGAGGTTCCGGCGGCAAACATCATCGCGGAACCGAAACCGGCCGGCACCGCGGCGGCGCTCGCGTGGGCCGCTCATGAGATCGCGCGCCGCGGCGGGCGCGAGGCCGTGATGGTTTCCGTCCACGCCGACGCCGCGATCGGCGACGTCGCGACATTTCGCGCCGCACTGCTCCACGCCGCGCGCTCTGCGAAGACGGAACATGCGCTCGTGACGGTCGGAATCGTGCCGCGATTCGCCGACACGGGCCTTGGCTACATCGAGCCCGGCGCAGTCGTGAACGGATCGCTGCGTCGTGTCGCCCGCTTCGTCGAGAAGCCCGACCGCGCGCGCGCCGAAGCAATGGTCGCGGCGGGGTGTCTCTGGAATTCGGGGATTTTTGCATGGCGCGCGGGCGACCTGCTCGACGAGATGCGCACGCACGCCCCCGCCGTGTCGAAGCCGCTCGAGGCGAATCCGTCGAACCTCGAAGCATTTTTCGCGGCGGTCGAGAAGCCGGTCGCGATCGACGTCGCCGTGCTCGAAAAAAGCGCGCGCGTCATGGTGGTGCCGGGCGACTTCGACTGGAGCGACGTGGGCACGTGGGCGGCGCTGCGCGCGGTGCGCAAGGCCGATGCGAACGGCAACGTCCCATCGGGGACGGCGTTTCTGCGCGACTCGAACAACAATGTCGTGCACGCCGAAGGACCGACGGTCGTGCTGTACGGCGTCGACGATCTGGTCGTGGTGACGACGAAGGGCGTGACACTGGTGACCACAGTCGAACGTTCGGCGGATCTCAAGTCGCTGCTCGATTCACTTCCATCATCGGTGCGCGAACGATGACATCCGCGCTCGTGATGTACGACGATGCGCGCGCGCGGCAGTTCGAGCCGTTCGCGCTCACGCGGCCGGCGGGCGAACTGCGCGCCGGCGCGGAATTGATCCGCCGGCGCTGGGAGCGCGCGGGCGGAATGCGCGCAAGCGGATTTGCCGGCGCCGCGCATCTCGCCGCCTTCGAAGAGTTCGACGCGCCGCCGTTCGCGACCGGAACGCTCGCCGCGGGAACGATCGTCGCGAACGCGCGCTGCGCGGTTGCGCTCGACGCATCGCTGCGCGACGCCGATGCATGGAACTGCGACGGACGCATCGCCGCCGTGCGGCTCGCCGCGCCGCTGGATGCCGCACGCCTCGCAGACGGATCGCTTCGGCTGGATTCGATTGCAACCGGCACGGCCGCCGACATCCGCGGCTGGTGGATCGAGGAGATCTGGGATCTTTCGGCGCGACTCACCAACATGCTCGTGGCCGACGTCACCGCGCTTGCATCAGCCGCGGAGGATGTCCCGTCGCACGTCACCGTACTCGGCGAGCACCGCGCATGCGCCGAACGCGGCGCGTATTTCGAACCGTACGTAACGATCGACGCGACCGAAGGACCCGTGCTGGTGCGCGCCGGCGCGCGCGTCGCGGCGTTCACGCGCCTCGTCGGCCCGTGTGTGATCGGCGACCATGTGCAGGTCGGCGGCGGCAAGATCAAGAACTGTTCGATCGGCGAGCATTCGCGCGTGCACGGCGAACTCAGCGGCACGATTTTCATCGGCCACGCCAACAAGGTGCATGACGGATTCATCGGCGACTCCGTGCTCGGACGCTGGTCGAATGTCGGCGCCGGATCGATCACGAGCAATTTGAAGAACAGCTACGGCGAAGTCTCGCTCTGGACTCCCGCCGGAGTTCGCAAGACACACCAGACCTTTCTCGGATCGTTCGTCGGCGATCATGCGAAGCTCGGCATCGGCACGCGCCTGACTACCGGCTGCGTGATTGGCGCGGGCGCCAACGTGTTCGGCAGTCAGATGCCGCCGAAGTTCGTGCCGCCGTTCGCATGGGGAGACGCGGCGCCGTTCAAAGAATTCGAAGTCGCGAAGTTTCTCGAGGTCGCCGCGCGCGTGATGGCGCGGCGCGGCGTGACGCTCGGCGAGAACGGCCGGCGCGCGCTCACGGCGGCCTGGGCGCGGCGCGGGGAGTTCGCCGCGTGAGAGCGTGGACGCTCGGGAGCGGCAGCAAGGGCAACGCGATTCTCCTCGACTGCGACGGCACGCGCGTGCTGATCGACTGCGGGTATTCGCCGCGCGCGCTTGCGAAGCGCCTCGCGACCGCGCACATCGCGCCCGAGTCGATCAGCGCGGTCATCGTCACGCACGAGCATATCGATCACATGAAAGGGGTGAGCTCGGCGCAGCGCCGCTGGAAATGGCACGTGTACGGTTCTGCGGGCACGCTTGGTGCCATCGCAGATCTCGACGAGAGCCGGTGCACATCGCTCCGGTCGCCGGCGCCGTTCACGATCGGCGCGCTGCAGTTCGAGCTCATTCGGGTGCCGCACGACGCGACGGCGCCGACCGCCGTGCTGGCCACGGCGATTCGCACGGGGTTCCGCACGGGTGTCGCGCACGATCTCGGCGCCGTGCCGGAGAAGTTGCGCGCGGCGTTCGTGAATCTGGATTTATTGCTGCTCGAATCGAATCATGACGAAGAGATGCTGCGCACCGGTCCGTATCCACCGTTCTTGCAGTCGCGAATTTCCGGCGGATCGGGACATCTGAGCAACAGGAAATCCGCGGCCCTCACGCGTGAGCTCGCCGGAGAACAGCTGCGCCATCTGGTGCTGCTGCATTTGAGCGAAGTGAACAACACGCCCAGGCATGCGGTCGTCGCCGCGACGGCTGCGCTGCGCGGCACGCGCGCGAAATGTCCCGTGGTAGCGGCGCCGCAGGATTGCGCGGCGGGGCCGTTCGGTGACGCAACGGGCGGCGCGCGGCAACTCGCTCTGGCGCTCTAGACCGCCGCGAAAAAAAACGCCTCCCGACCGAAGCCGGGAGGCGTTCTTCTTTGAAGCTGCCGAGATTACGGCTTTTTGGCTGCGGTCGTGTCCTTCTTCGTCATCTTCGCGCCCTTCGCGACCGTCTTCTCGCCAGCCTTCTCCATCTTGGCGCCCTTGGCTTCCATGGCCTTGCCCTGCTTCTCGACCGTGGCGCCGGTCTTCGCGACCGCGGCACCCGCCTTCTTGGTCGTGTCGCCCTTCGCCTTCATCGCCGCGCCCTTCGTGGCGACTGCAGCGCCGGCCTTCTCCATCTTCGCGCCCTTCGACTCCATCTTCATGCCCTTCTTCATGGTCGAGTCAGCTTTGGTCGTCGTGCCCTGGGCAAATGCGGCCGAGGCGGTAACCAACGACAGGAGCGCGGCAACAGCGAACGTGGTCTTACGGGACATAAATTCTCCGACGGGGGTTGGGAGCGGGGATGGTTTCGAAACGCATCTAAACGATAAATCTGCCGGCGTCGGCAGATAAACCAGTTCCAGCGTAACGCACTAAAGTGCGTGATTTTGACCTAAGACGCAATAGGGACTCGCTTTGTAACCTCGCGGCGGTGTCAGGAAGGATACCGAAGGAAAGCCGACCGGTGAGGAGTGAGGGGGAAGATCAGTGAGGGGTGAGGGGGAAGA
>DASYSH010000021.1:0-3331 GCA_036003525.1 Gemmatimonadaceae bacterium
CTCGAGCGCGCCTTGCTCCTCCGACTGCTCGACGAGCATGCGCAGTTCGTCGGGCGAATGCACCTGCTCGGTCTGAACCTTGGCGTTCTGGCCGAAGAGTTTGAGGGTCAGCCCCGCCGACGACTGGAGCACCGCGATGAACGGCGACGCGAGCCACGCGAACGCCAGCAGCGGCGGAGCGAGCCATTTCGCGATTTGCTCGGGCCGGTTCAGTGCGAGCGCGCGCGGTGCGAGCTCGCCGAAGACAACCTGCAGATAGGTTGCGAACAGCAGCGCGACTATGGCGCCGATGCTCACCCGAAGCGATTCTTCAATGGGAAAGGGAAGCGCGCCAAAAAAGGCGCCGAACGAGTGCCCGAGCGCGGATTCGGCGGTCCATCCCAGCCCGAGCGAGGCCAGGGTGATGCCAAGCTGGCTCGCGGGGAACACTCTGGCGAGATTTCCTGAGGCGGACAGGGCAAAGCGGGCGAGTGAGTCGCCCGAGCGCACCATCGCCTGCAGCCGGGTGCGCCGCGAACGAACGAGGGCGAACTCCACCGCGACGAAATAGCCGTTGAGGACCAGCAATACCACGATGACTGCGATGCGTTCCAGCACGAAGCCAAGTTACCAAGACTGTTCGGCGCCTCGCCAGCGCGGGCTTGCCGGCGCCGGGCACTCGCACGGGCATGATCACGGTCATGATCACGGGCACGATCACGGTCACGACCACGGCGGGTCCGCCGGCCTGAGGGGCGCCCTGATCCTGACGACACTTTTCCTGATCGCGGAGGTCGTTGGCGGCCTGCTTTCGAACTCATTGACACTGCTCGCCGATGCGGGCCACATGTTCACCGACGTCGGTGCGCTCGCGTTCTCGCTGTTCGTCGTCTGGCTGGCAAAGCAGCCCGCGACGTCGACGAAAACGTACGGCTATTTACGCTGGGAAATCCTCGCCGCGCTGCTGAACGGCGCGGTGTTGCTGGCGGTGTCCGCGGGCATCGTGTACGAAGCGATTCTGCGTCTGCGCTCGCCCGAGCCCGTCGTGACCGGGCTGATGTTCTGGGTCGGCGTCGCCGGCCTCGTGGTGAACGCGATTTCCGCGAAGCTGCTGCACGGCGGTTCGGGCCACTCGCTCAACGTGCGCGCCGCGTATCTGCACGTCCTCAGCGACCTCCTCGGCTCGGCGGCCGCGATCGTCGCGGCGTTGTTCATTCGTTACAAAGGATGGACGATCGCGGACCCGATCGCGTCGATCGTGATGACCGTGCTCATCGCGCGCAGCAGCTGGAGTCTCGTGCGCGAAAGCGTCGACGTGCTGCTCGAAGCGACGCCATCGCACATCGACGTCGAAAAAGTTCGCGAGTGCCTGCTGCGCGTGCCGGGGGTTGAATCGGTGCACGACCTGCACGTGTGGACGCTCACATCCGGCGTCGTCGCGATGAGCGCGCACGCGCTGGTGCCCGATTCCGCCGATCATCAGGCATCGCTCGAAGCGATGACGCACGCGCTGGCCGGGTTCGATATCCATCACTCGACGATCCAGCTCGAAGGGAAGACGCTGGAAGAGTGCGCTCCAGAACACGCCCATTCGCACTAAGTTCCGCATTCCTGTTCTGCACTCTGCATCGGGTCGTAGTTCCGCATTCCTCTTCCGCACCCCCCATCGGGTTGATAAATGGCGCAGCTAGACAAGTTGCTAAACGTGATGATCTCCAATCGCGCCGACGAACTCCTCCTCCGCGAGGACGAAGGCACGATTCTCAAGGTCGACAACGTCGAGAAGCCCGTCACGAAAGTGCTGACCGGCGCGCAGGTCGTCGCGCTGCTCAAGGAGGTGGCCACGCCTGCCGCGGCGCAGCAGATCGAGGCCAAGGCGCCGTCGAAGTTCCGCTACGACTGCGCCGAGGGCGTCTTTTCGGTGCGCGCGATGCTGCAGGACGGCAAATGGAACGTCTCGATCGTCGTCGACGATAAAGGCGATTTCGCGCGCCGCACCGGAATGATCAGCGCCGCGTCGATTCAGCTTCCGCCCGAAGACGGGCCGCGCGCCTCTCGCAAGAGCGTGAAGATGTCCGCGCAGAAGCCGGAGAAGGCGAAGGAAGCGATGGAGACCCTGCTGCGCACCCTCGTGAGCGAAGGCGCGTCGGATCTGCACATGCGCGTCGGCGAGCCGCCGATTCTGCGCAAGCACGGTGAGATGGAACGTCTGGAACACGAGGGCAAACTCAACAACGAAGAAGTCGAATCGCTGCTGTATGCGATCATGCCCGACCGCAACAAGAAGGAATTTCAGGAGCACGCCGACACCGACTTCGCGTACGAGATCGAAGGCATTGCGCGCTTCCGCGCGAACGCGCTGAAGGACCGCAAAGGGATGGCCGCGGTATTCCGCGTCATTCCGAGCACCATCGTCACGGCGGACCAGCTCGGCGTGTCGAAGGAGGTCCAGAACCTCTGCTTCCTCACGAAGGGACTGGTGCTCGTCACCGGACCGACGGGATCCGGCAAATCGACGACGCTGTGCGCCCTCGTCGATCTCGTGAACCGTTCGCGCAGCGATCATGTCATCACGATCGAAGATCCGATCGAGTTCGTGCACGAGAACAAGAGCTGCATTCTCACGCAGCGTCAGGTGGGCGTGCACACCGACTCATTCAAGAGCGCGCTGCGCGCCGCGCTGCGCGAAGATCCGGACATCATTCTCGTCGGCGAGCTTCGCGATTTGGAAACGGTTGCGATCGCGATCGAGACGGCCGAGACCGGCCATCTCGTGTTCGGCACGCTGCACACGACGACGGCTGCGAGCACCATCGACCGGTTGATCGACCAGTTCCCGGCCGATCGTCAGGAGCAGGTGCGCACGATGCTTTCCGAATCGCTCAAGGGCGTCGTGTCGCAGGTGCTATGCAAGAAAATCGGCGGCGGCCGCGTCGCGGCGCGTGAGATTCTTCTCGTCACGCCGGCGATCTCGAACCTGATCCGCGAAGGCAAGACGTATCAGATCCCGAGCATCATGCAGACGTCGAAACGACTCGGCATGATCACGATGAACGACACGCTCTTCGAACTCGTCAACACCAAGCAGGTCGAGCCGAAAGAGGCGTACATGCGCTCGGTGGACAAGGGATCGTTCATCAACAAGCTGCGCGAGGCGGGGTTCGACACGTCGTATGCCGAGCAGGATCCGCTTACCGCGCCGGCGAACGCAGGCCAGAGTGGGCAGCAGGCGGCGGGGACGAAGCCGGGTGGGGCGCCGGTGCGACGGTAACGACGCTTGGACGGTGTGCGCCGAGTGAACTGTTAACCACTAACTGTTGGTCGGCTAAGTTAGGTCTGAAAATCAGTAGGG
>DASYSH010000022.1:0-4278 GCA_036003525.1 Gemmatimonadaceae bacterium
CGGCCGCGCCCCGCGTTCGGCGGCGGCGCTTTCTGCGGCTGACCCGGCGGCGGCGCTGCAGCAGCAGGCGCCGGCACCGGAGTCGGATTCGCTTTCGGCGGCGCCGCGATCGGCGCGCGCGCTGCCGGAGCCGGCGGCACAACTATGCGATGGTCCACGGTCTCCGGATCTTTCGGCGGTCCGGCCGGACGACCCTGGCGAACGTTGTTCGTCTGCTGTGGCTCGAGCGGTTTGCCCGGATGATCGTTCAGCGCAGGCGCCTTCGCTTCGAACGGCGGCGCCGCCGGCGGCGGAGCGGTGCGCGTGATGATCGCCCGGCCCTGACGCGGCTGATTCGGATTTGCCTCGGCCCGTCGTGGTTCCGGCGCAATCGGCGGAGCTGCAGGCGACGGCGCAGGAGTTGGAACCGCGACCGGAGGAACCGGCGCGGGACGTCCGCGCGGTGGCTCATTCGCCTGCGGATTTCCGCGCTGCGGTTCCGTGCGCGGCGGCTGTGCTGCCGGCTGCGGTTGGGGCTGAACCGGCGCGGGCTGTCCGCGCGGTGGCTGAGCCTGCGCGGGCTGGCCACGCTGCGGCGGGCCGCCACGATCCGGTGGTCCGCGATCCGGTGCTCCGCGACGCGGCGATTCTGTAGTAATCATCGGAGGCCGCGGCGCGGCGCGCGGCGGCGCCGTCGCAGGACGGCCGCCGAGTGCCGCGGTCGGAGTGGGTGCGGCCGACGGATGCGAAATGATGGAACCTCGTCCGCGATTTTCAGGCGCAACCTGCACGACCGCTTTCGATACCGGACGGCCCGCACGAAACACGTCCGTCGGAACGGCGGTCATTCCCGCGTTGCGATTTACATAGCGAACCTGATTGACGTTCGTGACGTTGATGATCGCGGAAATGTTCGTGACGTTGCGAACATTCGAGATGTTCACCTGACGCAGATAGTTGTCGTCGTGATGATACGACGGGATGTAGGCTTCGCGCGGTCCGAGCGGGAACCATGCCTGCGTTCCGATGTTCACGCCGATGCTCCACCCCGCGCCGCCGACGAATGCCACGAGCGCGGGCGCATAATACGGACGCGCCTGAATCGGTCCGGGAATCCAGCCCCAGCGCGATCCGATTTGCGTCCAGCGGCCGTAGTGAAACGGCGCGTAGCCCCATGGCTCGTCTTCGACCCACGACCAGCCCCACGGATCGATCCAGACCCAGCGGCCGTAACGGTACGGAACCCAGTCGGCGGAGACATGCGACGGATACCAAACCGCGCCGTATGCCGGGTTCGTGTCCCACTGGCCGTTTTCGTCGAGATCGGCGCAGCCCGGGATGTCGCGATTCATGTAGCGCGCGCATCCGGCTGACTCCAGGCGGTGATCGCGATCCATCGCCCACGAATCGAACGAAATCGGCGCGGGACGCGGCACGCTGATCGCGCGAATGTTGTCGGTGCCGGAGAGCTGCACCGCCTGACCGCCGCGAACGATTTGATCGACTCCGGGTCCGACAATTTCTGCGCTGCCCTGATCGACGCTCACCGTGGAGAATCGATCGTCGTCGGGAACGTCGACGCGATATTCGCCGACGGCTCCAACCATCACTGCGCCGTTCGGCGTGTCGATCTCGATCGAGTCACCGCGCGCGAGACGATACACGCTCAGGCGAACGGTGCCCTGTTCGACGCCGAGCTGCATGAACCCGTCGGTGAGATTCGTGACGGTGACGTCGGAGTTTTCCGAGAGACGCACCGACATCGGTCCGATCTCGAGCTCCATGCGGCCGCCGGCGGGCGTGTAGATGCGATCGCCGGTGGTGACCGTGTAGTTGAGAGCGGCGTCGCTCCAGTCGGTTGCACCCGCGGGCTGCAGTGAAGCAGTTCCCGTGAGCGCGCTGATTCTTGCTGCGCGCGACGGCGGATCGCCGGCCTGCGCGTGGAGCGCCGACGCGGTGAGCGTCAGCGCGAGGATGAAAATGCCAGTAGTGCAACGGCGCACGGGAACCTCGCTCGTGTCGTGTTTTCGTACGTGAGTGTCGCTCACGAAGCATAGGATCGACCCGTCCCGGAGGTTATCGCTCATTTGGACTGTTTCGGGCATACTCCCAAAGGGTGAGACGGGGCCGGTCTGCGGTTGCCACCCCGCGCGCCGGATGCGAGAATCACTCACCCATGCCGACCGATTCGCAGACGGAAAACGAGTCACCGCGCAAGAAACCAAAGCGCAGTTCGGCGGACGCATGGCGCGGGCTCGCGCTGCTGCTCGCAACGCTGGCGGTCTACTGGCCTGCGCTCCGCGGGGATTTTCTCTGGGACGACGATTCGCATGTCACGAAAACCGCGCTCCGCACGCTCGACGGTTTGCATCGCATCTGGTTCGACATCGGCGCGACGCAGCAGTACTACCCGCTCCTCCACAGCGCATTCTGGATCGAGGCGAAACTCTGGGGCGATCAGGTCCTCGGCTATCATCTCGTAAACGTCGTGCTGCACGTCGTCGCGGCGTGCCTGCTCGTCATGGTGTGCCAGCAGCTCAAGATCAAAGGCGCGTGGATCGCGGGCGCGCTGTTCGCGCTGCATCCGGTCAATGTCGAATCGGTCGCGTGGATTTCGGAACAGAAGAACACGCTCTCGCTCGTGTTCTACCTGCTCGCGGCCATCGTGTATTTGAAATTCGATGATGATCGCAAGCCGCGTGATTACGCGATTGCAAGCGCGATTTTTCTCTGCGCGCTGATGACGAAGACGGTCACCGCGTCGCTCCCCGCGGCGCTGCTCGTGGTGTTCTGGTGGAAGCGCGGTCGTATTGATTTTCGGCGCGACGTGCTTCCGCTGATTCCGTGGTTCGTCGTGGCCGCGGCGAGCGGGCTGTTCACGGCGTGGGTCGAGCGGCACATCATCGGCGCGGCGGGATCAGAATACAACCTCGATGCGCTGCAGCGCGTGATGCTCGCGGGCCGGGTGATCTGTTTCTACATCTATAAGATGGCGTGGCCGGCGAATCTGATCTTTACGTATCCTCACTGGGATATCGATCCATCCGTGTGGTGGCAGTACGGATTCGATGTCGCGCTGGTCGCACTCGCGGGATGGTTCTGGACGATTCGCGCGCGCACGCGGGCGCCGCTCGCCGCGCTGCTCTTTTTTGGCGGCTCGTTGTTCCCGGTGCTGGGATTTCTCGACATTTATCCATTCCGCTATTCGTACGTCGCCGATCACTTCGTGTATCTCGCGGGAATCGGCATCATCGTGCCCGTCGCAGCTGCGATCGCGATGGCGCTCGAACGCGTCACCGATCAGTCGATGCGCCGCTCGGCGACCTACGGCGTGGCCGCGCTGCTCAGCGCGTGCGCGCTGCTGACCAATCTGCAGAGCCGGAACTACGCCAACTCGATCACGCTCTACGTCGCGACGCTCGCGCGGAATCCGGACGACTGGATGGCGCACCAAAACCTGGGCCGCATTCTCTCACGCTATCCGGCGCGTCGCGCGGAAGAGATGGAGCACTACGAGGCGGTGCTTCGTTTGAAACCGCAGCACGCGCGCGCACATTACAGTCTGGGAGTGGCGCTCTTTCTCTCGGGACGCGGACCCGAGGCGGTCGATCATTTCGAGAAGGCGATGAAGTACGAGCCGAATAATCCGTTGATCGCCGGCTTCTCGCATTATTTCCTCGGCGTCATTTTCACGTCGATGCCGGGGAGGCTTCCGGATGCGATTTCGAATCTCGAAGAGGCGGTGAGATTGAGACCGGGTGATCAGGAATCCGTGCAGGCGTTGGAGACCGCGCGGCGGCTGAGTTCTACCCCGGAACCGCGGAGAAAACCGGAATAAAACCACAGACTCGCGGATAAAACAAAAAAATGGGGAAACTGCGTTCGATGAAACGAGTGCAGTTCCCCCAAAATGTTTTATCAGGTCCTTGTCCGGATTTCTCCGGTCTTCTCCGCGGTTCCGAAGTAGATCTATCCTAGAGCGAAAGCAGCCGCTCCACGCCCACGCCTTCTGCCTCGGCCTGGAAGTTCATCACCATGCGGTGGCCGAGAACAACCGGCGCGATCGCGCGCACGTCATCGATATCCGGCACGCTCCGTCCGTCCATTGCCGCGCGCGCCTTTGCGCCGAGCACGAGGTACTGCCCTGCGCGCGGACCTGCGCCGAAACTCACATACTTCTTGATATCCGAAGTCGCGCCCGGCTGACCCGGCCGCGTGCTGCGCGCCAGATCCACCGCGAACTCGATCAAACTCGGTGGCGCCGGCAGACGGCGCACCAGGCGCTGCATCTCGAGAATC
>DASYSH010000023.1:0-7380 GCA_036003525.1 Gemmatimonadaceae bacterium
GCTTCGCGAGAATCTCGCTCCAGGTCTCCGGCTGCACGTCGACGCGCGCGAGCACACGCCCGATCGCCACAGGCTCGCCATCCGCGGTGCTCACGCCATCTTCGAGCTTGTCCAGGTCGACATACTCGTCCCCGTCGGTCAGACGCCGCTCGCCCTCGTCCGTGCTCACCTTCGCGATCTCGTCGTCGGAAAGCAGCTTGAGGATCGCCTCACGAAGTTCATACGGAGTTCTCTTGTCTGCAGCCATGATTTCCTCCTGTTGACTGCACGTTATTCGCGCCCGAGCAGGAGCGGTATCGCTCAACTGGACTACTGGCGGCAGTCTATGACCGGGCGGGCTCAGCCGGACTATTTGTTCCTCTCCACCTCCGCCTCGACCTGCGCGACCTTCATGCGTTCCTCCACGATTTCGAGCCGCACGCGTCCAAAAATGCTCATGTAGACGTTCGCGATCCACACAAGCGAAAAACCCGCGACCACGTATCCGCGCCAGTCATCGTACAGCAGATGATACCGCGTGATGAATAGCGTCAGCGCGGCCACATAGTGGCTGAAGCAGTATTCGCACGTAAACAGGTAAAAGAACTTTCTCACCGCGAACTGCGGCGCCGATTTGCTTTTTGCGACGCACCATTCGCGCGGTTCGCGAAAAACTTCCTCGTGCGTCACAGTCCACGAAACGCACGCGACCGGAATCGCGAGAATGAACAGGGTGACGAGTTCGTTGACCGGCGTCATTGCACCTCGGTTGCGGGACGCACAGGAGCGCCCACGAAACTGTAACGATTACGTCTGAGAATGAGCCATCGCACAAGGGAGCGGGTGAAGTAGCCTGATTGAGCGATGGCCGTCCTTCCGCGTCGCGGGTATCACTTCTTACGTGACGCAATCCGCCGCTTTCCGCTGGAAACACCGCTCTGCCGCAATCGCCGGAATGGCGGTGGCGTGCGCGTCGTTCGCGCATGCGCAAACCGCGGACACAACGCTATTTACGTGCGGCGAGCGCCTCACGTACGATATCCGCACCGACAAATTCGGCAATGTGGGCAGTGCAGTGATGGCGCTGACGGGACCGTTCGATGTGCGCGGGGTCGAGACCGTCATGGCTTCGCTCACCGCCAGCGCCGGCATCGCGTTTCTCAAGGGACACGACGCGACGCGCAGCTGGTTCGATCCCGTGCGCATGACGTCGCTGCGTTATCAGAAGATCGAGAAGCGGCCATTCGCCTCATACGTGGACAGCATCGAGATCTACCCGGGGCTCCGCCACTGGGACGGACTGCGCGGCGATTCCGGGTCGACCGCAAGCGACCGGCCGCTCGACGAGCTCGCATTTCTTTACTTCCTGAGAACGCTCACGCTCGCGCCCGATTCGACCTATACGTTCGACCGCCACTACGACAAGCGCCGCGATCCCACGACGGTGCGCGTCGTCAAACACGAATCACTTTCGACGCCGGCCGGAACATTCAATACGGTCGAATATGAGATGAAGGTGATCAACGCGCGCGACTTCAAATCGCTCTCGGTGCTTTACGTCTGGGTCAGCGAAGACCGGTGCCGCTTCCCCGTGCGGATCGAAAGCGTCATGCCGCTGCTCGGCAACGGCATCATGACGCTCCAGACCGCGAGCTCGCCCAATTGCCCGTCGCTCGCGAAGAAATAGGAGCAGTGCGAACGGACTTAATCGCGGCCGAACACCGAGGCGAGGTTTGCGATCCGCAGCATCTTTTGGACCTGCGCATCCACGGCGGCCGCGTCCGCGACTGACCCGGACTTTCCAAGCGCCTCTGCCAGCACCGATCCCGCGACGACGTACTGAGCGGGCATCACGAGCGACGATGGATCGATCCATTCGTGCTGCCGCTCGAATGCTGCCGGGCCCTTGAACGGCCCGCGCCATAGCGCGAGTGAACGCGGAAGGTCCACCATTCCGCCCTGCGTGCGAATGACCGTTTGCGTCTCGACGACGGGCTGCGGCATCAGGTGAACCGCGAGCCCTTCCGTCACGACGTATTTCTCGAGGCCGAGTGCGCGCGGATAGAGCGGGCTCGTGAAATACATCGGGTGCGTCGGCATCACATCGCGAATCATGCGCAGCACGAACATCTGATCGCGTGTCAGATATCCGGCGGGGATCGTCGCGTGAATTCCGCCCGCTTCGAATTGCTCGGGCGCGGTGAGCTGCATCGCCATCGGAACCGCGTCCGCGTCCTGCGGAGAAGCCGCGAGCGCGATTCCGCGTCGCATCAGCTGCCACGGCAGCCAGTCCGTTCCCAGATACGACGCCACGATCACGGTGACATCGCGCCGGTATCCCTCGACATCCTGCGCGTACCAGAGCGGAAAGGTGTCGTTGTCGCCGTTCGTGATCAGTATCCCGTTCGGCGCGACGGAATCGAGCAGGTCGATCGCAAAATCACGCGTGAACGTCTGTCCTGCGCGCGATGCCGAGCGCGCATTGAGCGCGAGCGGCATGAACGCGATCGCGAGCACCGGCATCGCAAACGCCAGCGCGCGTGGACGCCTGACGCGGGCGGCCAGGATGATCCAGCAGCGGGCAATGCCCAGTCCGATCCACACGCCGATGCAGGAAAAACTCCAGAGGAAGAAATAATCGCGGTCGCGCACTTCGCGCGGCACAGTCGCGCCGAGTTCGGGTGACTGTGAATAGCCGTACTTGAAGTTCAGATAGAAAATCAGCGCGAGAGTGAGCGTGCCGACGAGCACGGCCATCAGCATGAACGTCGGCTTGTCTGCGCGCGCGTGCGTCGACGCGCCGACCACGGCGAGCATCACCGCGATGAGCGCGAGCAGCGTTTGCGCGAACGGATGCGCAGAGTGTGGATCGCGGAATACCTGCCACGTGAAATACTGCCACCACATTCCGAGCTGCGCGCCGAACGGAGCCTGGCGCGCTGAGAGCTCCGGCTTTTCGTACTGCGCGCGGCCCACCTGCAGGCGCAGGCGCTCGAGTGTGGTGCCGCTGAGCGTGCATCCGACGGCAAAGCCGTTGGTACACGCAGTGGGCTCGCCCTCGTTGAGTGTCGGATGATTCGCGGAGCGGATGGGCTCGAAGGCGAAGAGCGAGAGCCCGAGAACCGTCACGAGCGCTCCTTCCGCGAGCAGCCGCGGCCGCAGCAGCGTTCTTGGTGAGAGCAGCAGCACGACCGCGGCGACGCATGGCGCGGCGAGATATCCCGCGGGATGGATCGTGTATCCGAGTGCGAGCAGGTACGCGATTACCAGCAGCAGCCGGTCTGAACCGGTCCCCCTGGGGTGCGCCGTCCATCGCACGGCGAGCCACACGACGACCGTGAGCTGGAGCAGCGAAACCGTGTACACCTTTTCGTTCACGACCGATTGATTCCAGACCGTGAAGCTCGTCGCGCCGACGAGCGCGCAGACCGCGGCGGCGGTGAGTTGCGCCCACCGCTCTTCGAAGAGTTTGCGCGTGACCTCGTGAGCAATCAGAAACCAGAGTGCGGCGGACAGCGCGCTCGCCGTTGCCGCGAGCATATTGATGCGCGCGGCGAAATCGTGCGCGATCGGCAGCGTGCCGAACAGGTACGCGATCAGGACGAACAGCGGATTGCCCGGCGGATGCGGGATGCCGAGGTCTTTCGCGGCCGCCATGTATTCGCTCGCATCCCACATCGCGGTGGTCGGCGCGAGGGTGAGCGTGTACAAAAGGAGCACGCCGGCCGCGACAAGCGCGGCGAATTTGTATGGAGGGTTGCTGGCGTCTTTTCCCGCGCCGTCTCCTGCGCCGTACATCGCGAGCGGCGCGAGCAGCACATAGCCGAGCACAAGCAGCGCCGCGGGCAGCGTCGTGCCGCCGCGCGCAAGCAGCGCGTATCCGGCAGCGATCGTGATTGCGGTCCCGGACCAGAGCATCAGTGCGCGCGAGCCTCCGGCTGCGCGCCCGTCGGGCGCGAAGGTCATCGTGATCCTCTATGTGTTGATGTCGAAAAACTTATGCGCGACGAATGGGCTTCTTTGTTTTCACCGTCGGCGCGAGGTTCCGCGTCTCGTCCGCGACCGCGACGAACCGCTCGCGATCAATCACCGGCGCCTTGGCCGCGGCGTCCGCCGCCGCAGAGAAATGCATCGCAATCGTATCCGCGAGCGTCGCCTGCTCCCCGCCCGCGCCGGCCGCGCGCGCGCCGCCAGTGACAACCGCCACGACGAACGACGCCGCCAGCAGCGCCCCGACTATCGAAGGCCGCGTAATCCCGCGCGGTTCCGCGACGATCTGCGAAAGTCTCGCCGCGGTGCGCACACGCTGCATGACGCGGGCACGGGCGCCGGCGCCAAGGTCCATAGGAGCGCGCAAAATCGCGCGTACGTGATCCGGAAGATCCTGGTCAGTGTCCAGCACGGCTCGCCTCCAAAAGTGCGCGCAGGCGTTCACACCCGCGCTTGACCCGCATTTTCAGCGCGGAAATATTCGCGCCGGTGATCGAAGAGATTTCCTGGTAGTCGAGTTCGTCCGCGTAGCGCAGCACGACGGCTTCGCGTTGATCGCCCGGCAGCTGCGCGAGCGCCTTGCCCAGCTCGTCGCGCATCGCGAGCCGCTCGGATGGCTCGAATGGAAAGAACGTCTGCTCCGTCTCGCGTACCCACGCCGCCGCCGTTTCCTCGCGCCGCTTCTCGCGCACGAGCCGCGTGCGGCAGCGGTTCACGAGGATCCGCATGATCCATCCGCCGAACTGTTCCTGCTCTCTATATGTCGACAGCGACCGGTACGCGCGCACGAACGAATCCTGCACGGCCTCCTCCGCCTCGGCGTCCGAGCCGAGCAAGTGGAAGGCATAGCGCGCCATCCGCGCGTGATGACGGTCGACGAGAAGCGCGAACGCTTCGACGTCGCCGGCAACTACGCGCTGAACTACCGCTGCATCAGTGGGCTCGGTCACGACTGTATAACCCGGTTCGGGGTGGAGCGGTCACAATTGGCTATACTATAGGTATGCAGCCCATCCACGCCACCACTATCCTCGCGGTCCGAAAAGACGGTCGCGTCGCCATCGGCGGCGACGGCCAGGTGACCGTCGGCGACACGGTGATGAAAGCGAACGCGGTCAAAGTGAGAACGCTGAAAGGCGGCAAAGTTCTCGCCGGCTTTGCGGGCACCGCCGCCGACGCATTCACGCTGTTCGAGAAGTTCGAGGAAAAACTCGAACGCCACCCCGAAAATCTTCAGCGCGCCGCGGTCGAGCTCGCGAAAGACTGGCGCTCCGATCGCGTGTTGCGCCGGCTCGAGGCGCTGCTGGTCGTCGTCGACAAACACAGCGGATTCATTTTGAGCGGCACGGGCGAGATCATCGAGCCGGATGACGGTGTGCTCGCGATTGGATCGGGCGGGCCATACGCTCTGGCCGCGGCGAGGGCGCTGCTGAAGGAGACCAAACTCTCTGCACCGGAGATCGTGCGGAAAGGGCTGGAGATCGCTGGTGAGATTTGCATTTACACCAATGCGAATATCACGGTGATCGAGCCTGCGAACTGAAAGGCAAGTGTACAGTTAGTGGTTGACAGTTCACGCGCAGTTCATCAGTTCACAGCTTGACCTTAAATCTCCCTAGATCCCCGTCTTTTTTCGTGTACCCCGCCGGCACCTTGAAATCTGAATCTTTCGCAAGCTCCGTCCCGATCTTCGTCACCTCGAGCACCGTCCGCGACTCGCGACCGTTGTCTTCGCGCTGAGTGATGATCGTCCGAAGCGGCGTCCCGCGCACCAGCGAGTTCTTCACGCTGTCCGCGCGCGCCGCGAAGTTTTCATCAGTCGATGGCAGCACGGTCATGGCCGACGCGATGATCTCCATCAGCGGATTCCGCGGCAGCTTCAGCGTCGGGTCGTAGAAATACTCCATTTCGACGCTTTGACGGACGGGCTTCGTATAACCCATCGCGCCCACATCCATCGTCCAGTGTTCCGTGACGCGCACGTGCTGCGTCGGACGCCCCGCGATTTTTTCGCCGGCGCCGAGTCGTTCGGTCTTGAAATCCGAATCGCGCAGCTTCATGGTGACCACGTTTCCCGCGATCCGAAGCCCCATCGACGCGATGTGCGCGAACTCGTCCGCGTTGAGCACCGTGTACGAGCGCTCGTTCGGCTTCACGATGGTTACGGTTTCGCCGTCGCCCGAAACGAGCAGGTATTGTCCGTCGCCGTTTCGGTCTTGAACGTCGATGCGCGCGCGCCCGGCACTGACGCGAACGGTGCCCATGAGCCCGTCCATATCGTGGTCGCCCTTGGCGCGGAAGTCGTAGCTGTACGTCGAGGGCGATTGCGCGCCGAGTACGGCGGCGGAAATCATGGCCATAGAGAGAGGCAGCAGCGAACGGCGCATGGGATGTCCGAGTTGGGGTTGGCAGGCGAACCGCGATAGAAGATCGAAGATGGAAGATCGAAGGTGTTCCATCTTCGATCCCCAGCTTCCATCGCCGTTACTATCGGTACGAAGCCGCGCCGCTAGCGGTTTCAGCCCCCGTTAGATTACATCATGCCGTCCAACCGCACCGAACAGGCGCTCGCCCGTCTTGCCGACCTCACTCCCCGGAAGATCGTGGCCGAGCTCGACCGTTACATCGTTGGCCAGGGGGACGCCAAAAAGGCCATCGCCATCGCGCTGCGCAATCGGTGGCGGCGGCAGCGCACGCCCGAGAACATTCGTGAGGAAATCGCGCCGAACAACATCATTTTGATCGGCCCGACCGGCGTCGGAAAAACCGAAATCGCGCGCCGCCTCGCGAAGCTCGCGGGCGCGCCGTTCATAAAAGTTGAAGCGTCGAAATTCACCGAAGTCGGCTACGTCGGCCGCGATGTGGAATCGATGGTGCGCGATCTCGTCGAGAGCGCGATCGACATGGTCCGCCACGAGCGCGAGACGGATGTCGATGACCTCGCGAACGATCGCGTCGACGAACGCATTCTCGATCTGCTCCTTCCGCCGCCGACCGATGCGCAGGCGGCGCAGGCGCTGCCCGCCGAGCGCGTGTTCGTGGCGTCGAGCGCCGGCACTGCGACAGAGGACGCGGCCAGCGTTCGCGACCGCCACAAGCGCACGCGCGACAAGCTGAAACAGCTGCTGCTGGACGGCCAGCTCGAACAGCGTGAAGTCGAAATTGAGGTCACGCAGCAGTCGCCGCAGCTCATCGACATGATGAGCCAGCAGGGCGCGGGCGAAGGGATGGGCAACCTCGGCGAGATGCTCTCCGAGCTCATGCCCAAGAAAAAGAAAAAACGCACCGTGACCGTCGCCGACGCGCGCCGGATTCTCCTCGACGAAGAGTTCGACAAACTAATTAACTTCGACGATGTCGTGACCGACGCGCTCGAACGCGTCGAGCAGCTCGGAATAATCTTTCTCGACG
>DASYSH010000024.1:0-2837 GCA_036003525.1 Gemmatimonadaceae bacterium
ACATTCACGCTGCCCATGAGCAGCCCCCACGCCGTCCAGATGATCAGTTCACGGCGCCCTGCAAAGAGCTCTTTGCGCAGCATCGTGTTGCGTCCGGTCAGGTACTCGGCGATTTCGCGCGCCTCGAGGCGGAACGCGCGCACCACGCGAATTCCGCTGAATGTCTCACCGATCCGGCCGTCGACCATCTCGGCGTCGCGCCGGAGCGACCGGTAGATCGGCCGTATGCGTTTCGTGAAGATGAAGCTCGCCGCTGTAATGCCGGGAATGACGGCGAGCGCCACCAGCGCCAGACGCCAATTCAGCGCGAACAGGATTGCGATGGCTCCCGCGACGCGCAGAATGGAGAGCAGCGGCGCGACAAGCACCGTCTGCAAGAGGCCGGTCGTTGTATCGACGTCGCCGGTGAGCCGCGCAAGCGCGCCGCCGGTTTTCATGCGGCTGAGTTTGCCGAGCGGCAGCGCGAGCATGTGCCGCAGCATCGTGCGACGAAGCGCGATCATCACGCGCGTGTTCAGCAAGCGCTGGCGATAATCCTTGACGGCGTTGAGTGAGTTCGAGAAAAGAACAAGGGCGACAAACAGCGCGCCGGTGACGTTCAAGCGGCGGATACGTTCAGCGGAGCCGATCGCGGTATTGAGAAGGATTTGGTCGATGATGTGGCGTAAAAAAAGCGGCTCGACCATCTGCAATCCCGCGACCGCGAGCGAAAGCAGGATGAACATGGCGATCGCACCGCGATATGGCTTCAGCCACGCGACGTATTCGCGGATATGATGACGCCGGGCTTTCGGGTCGGCGTCCGCCGCCTGATCATCCTCGGGATCCGGAAGCGAATTGAGACGGTGCTGCTTGTAGTCGTCGACGAATGCGCGGTAGCGCTGTCGCGACGAACCGGCGCGCTGCCGCGCGGAATCCGCATCACTCGTGGCGGAGTGCGTCATATGAGCAATTACACCATTTTGCCGGAATCGCTCGATCCCCCGAACGGCTGATACCGCCATCGGCGAAATCACCTAATACTCTTGTACTGGAGGCCGGAGCATCACGGCTTTTGGGGATGCGCCGGCGACAATGTGTCGTCACGAACATGGAGCGCGTCCCATGGCAGCCATCTGGAAAGGCTCTCTTGCACTCGGCTTGCTCAGCGTACCCGTCGAGTTGCGGGCCGCCGTCAGGCCGGATCACATCTCCTTCCGCCTTCTCGACAAATCCGACAATACGCCTGTGAAATACGAGCGGGTGCGCTCGGACGACGGCTCGAGTGTCCCGTGGAAGGAAATAGTGAAAGGCTACGAATACAAGAAAGACAAGTTCGTCGTGCTGACCGACGAGGACTTCAAGCGCGCCGCGCTCGAACAAACCGGCATCATCGATGTGATCGATTTCGTGAAAAAAGAGGATATCGACGCGCGCTATTTCGAGACGCCGTATTTTCTCGTGCCGGGCAAGACAGGCCTGAAGGCGTACGCGGTGCTGCGAGAGGCCATGCGTTCGATGGACTGCGTGGGAATCGGAACGATCATCCTTCGCAAGACGGAGCATCTCGTCGGCGTGCACGTCGTGCAGGACGCGCTCGTGCTCGACATCATGCGATTTGCCAACGAGATCGTGCCGGCGGATGAATACAGTTTCCCGGCGGCAACCGGCTTGCGGCCGGCGGAACTCGAGATGGCGCGTCAGCTGCTCGAGAGCCTGCGCGGTGAGTTCGATCCGAAAAAGTATGTGAACGAGTACCGCGCAAACCTCACGAAGCTCATCAAGGCAAAATCGAAGGGGCACGAGCCAAAGCTCAAGCACGTCGCGGAGCCGGCGGATGCGAAGGTCCTCGATCTCATGTCGCGTCTCAAGGCGAGTCTCGATCAATCCAAGCGGAAAACGCCGGCTGAGCACCGAACGCGCCGGTTGCGCCAAAAAAAATCGGCCTGAGCGACGGCCATGGCACACGCGAAGCCGGACAAGAAGCCGCTCGAGACGTACCGCAAGAAGCGGAACTTCAGAGCCACGCGCGAACCGCGCGGCTCGACGGCGCGCGGGAGCGGCAAGGATCTGCGGCTCGTGATACAAAAACACGATGCATCGCATCTCCATTTCGACCTGCGACTCGAACTCGACGGGGTCATGAAGAGCTGGGCCGTTCCGAAAGGCCCGAGCAACGATCCGGCGGTGAAGCGGCTCGCGATGGAGGTCGAAGACCATCCGATCGAGTACAACAAATTCGAAGGCACGATCCCCAAGGGCGAATACGGCGGCGGCACCGTGATGCTGTGGGATCGCGGCACGTACGAGCCGGTCGAGGGCGACATTGACGATCTTCGCACGGCATTTTCGAAGGGCTCGATCAAATTCATCGCGCACGGCGAACGCATGAAGGGCGAATGGGCGCTCGTGCGGATGCATCGCGGCGATGGCCGGCAGTGGCTGCTGATCAAGCACCGGGACCAGTTCGCGCGGACGGGCGGAAAACTCGCGACCAGCGCGACGCGTTCCGTGACGACGGGCCGCACGATGCGCGAAATCGCAGCGGAGGGCGCGTCCGACCCGGACGATGACATGCGCGCCGAGCGCGACGAACGGGATGACGCCGAGGGGATCGCGCCGATGCTCGCGCACGTCGGTCACGACGTGCCGGAAGGAAAGGAGTGGGCGTTCGAGCCGAAGTACGACGGCATTCGCATTATCGCATACGCCGCGGGATCAGCGGTCAAACTGCTGACGCGAAATGACATCGACAAAGCCGCGCAGTTTCCGGAGATCGTCCGTGCGCTGAGCGCGTTGTCCCGGAAAAGGAAGAGCCCGCTCGTGCTGGATGGCGAAATCGTCGCGCGAAGCGCAAG
>DASYSH010000025.1:0-2965 GCA_036003525.1 Gemmatimonadaceae bacterium
AGCTTCGAGGAGAGCGCGGAAGGCGAAGGGTACGGAGCGCAATCGGCCGGTGACGCGTCGTCAGCCCGATTAGCGAACGTGTCCGCAAACGCCGGAAGCTCGTAGTTCAAGCTCGGAGGTCACCGATTGGGAGTGTCAGAACTCGTCCTTCGGAGCTGCGAGCTCTAGCACCTGCAAGCACGCAGCTTCGAGCGGCGAGTCTTGACGCTCCCGACCTATCACCAATGAGCTTGCGCCACACTCTCTTACGGGACCGTCGTTTGCACCCGCACCGGATAACTCCCCGCCGCGACCCAGTGAGCGACTACCAGGCGGGCGCCGGCGAACCAGTCATCGGTTATTGCCAGCTCCTCGTGAAACGTGCGTCCCGTTCGCGTCACGAGCGAGGCTGTCGATTCCTTCAAGTGCGCACCCGGCAAAACTAGAAAGCCGTTGTTCACGCTGCCGCCAACCGTCACCAGCTGCATTGCTTCATGCCGGGATTCATTCACGAGCGCGTACTCGGTGTCGTCGCCGTCCGGGAAATCGCCATCTGCCTGCTCGAATCCGGAGACGGTCTCGGCGATCGCCAGTTTCAGCGAGGCCTGCCCGTTGCCGAAGTTCCAGCCTGAGACCCGCATCGTCATGCCGCGACGCGCCAGCACGGCGCCGTTTCGAAGTTCGAGCGTGTCGGCAGAACCCGGAACGCGAACCAGCATACGGCCCTCGAGCCCGAGCGACGCCAAGCCGGTTCGATCGACCGCGCGCAGTGTGTCGGTCCACGGCGTCGACAAGGACACCCCCCTCGGTCCGGCCGCCGACGATCCGATCCACGCGACATGTTCGATCGCGTGCGATTTGAGACCGATGTCGCGTCGCGCGTCGCGCAGAACGATTCGAACCGAATCTCCGGCGCGATCGATAACCGTCAGCACGGGATCAAACAGCGTTAGCCGCTGACGGTTCGGCAATGAGTCGAGCGTCAGCATAGCGCTGAATTGTGGGACGCCGTTCATCGACGTGGGCATCCCCTTCGCAACGCGGAATGAGGCGCTCTGCTTGATGCTGGCCCGGTTCAGTTCCCTTGCATACGCATCCGGCAGCGGACCGGTCGCCTGCGACGCGCACATGAGCAATACGACTCCGGCGACCCACGTCCATGGTCGAGCATCGCGCGACCGGTACAAATGCCAAACCAGTGCGACGGCACCGGTGACTCCAACCACCATCATCACCCAGGCGGGCCACGCGCGGACCGTTTCCGAGACCGGTTCTCCAATATTGACGGCGCTCTTTCCGTTCGCCGCGGCCCAGATCGTGACCGGCACCAGGATTGCCGGGACGATCATCAGCGCGACGACGAACGTTTTCAGGTCGCGCGTCATCGCGCCGACGACGAGTGCGAAGAGAAGCCATTTCCAGTACGCCCACGCAGATTCGACTGTCGCCGCAGGTAGATCCATCGGCGAGATATCGTGCGCCGCCAGTGCACCCAACTGGCCGGCGAGAGGAATCCCGATCAAGATCACCGCGATTGTAAATATTTTTGCGGCGAATACTGCGCGCGGATCGAGCGGTCGCGATGCCCAGAACGCGTCGGACCGCACCGGCGAATCGCCTTGCACCAGTGATGCCGTTTCGATCATCCCAAACAGCACGACCAGCGGCATGATGAGACCGCTCGAGATCGGGCTCGGACCGTCGGGTCTCAACGCACTTATCGTGGCCACTGCGACGAGTGCCGCGTACGCGATCAGCGCCCATCGATGTTCGAGCAGGTCCTTCCGAACAATGTGCCCCACCTGCGCAAATCCAGTCATGCCGCTCCCTCCACGATGAGGCCGCCAGATTTCCTTTTCGCCAGCGCCAGAAAAACTTCCCGCAGCGAAGCACCCGGGAACTGCGCGCGCAGATCATCCATCGACTCGGACACCAGCATCTCACCGGCGTTGATGAAACCGACCTGATCCGCGAGCAGTTGCAGCTCTTCGAGATCGTGCGAGCAGATAAGAACCGTCCACCCCTCGGTCCCGGACGTTTCGAGCAACCCGCGAACAATCTCATCCTTCACGACGACATCCATCCCCGTGAACGGTTCATCCATGACGAGCAATCGAGGACGCGGCGCGAGCGCGAACAACAGCGCCGCCTTCATGTTCTCGCCGCGCGACAGCGTCTTGATTTTCTGCTTCGGGTCCAGTTCGAATCGCTCGCGCAGCGCGCGCGCCAGCGACGCATCCCACGTCGGATAGAGCGGCGCGAGATACGCCTCGACGTGCTCGATGCGCATCCACTTCGGCAGCGACTGCCCCTCGGCGATGTATCCGATCGACGCGCGGTCGATCGTCGAGAGGCCGTTGCTGTCGCGGCCGAGTATGGTGGCGCGCCCACTCTGCGAACGGCGCAATCCCATCAAGATCTGCAGCAGCGTGCTCTTGCCCGATCCGTTCGGGCCCAGCAGCGCGTACACGGCGCCTTCCGGAACATCGAAGCTCACATCGCGCAGCGCGGTCTTGGCGCCGTAGCGATAGGTGAGATTGCGCACCTCGACTACCGACATTGGTCACCTCGCAAGTTCGTGCCGCAATTCGCCGCGACGCTTCCGGCGCGTCTAGTCATGGTCGTCACCAAACAGCTCCGTCCAACGCGCGCGCACGGCGTTGACGACGTCGCTCTTCTTCAGTCCGAGGCGTCTCGCCTCCACCACGAGCTGCTCCACTTCACCCGAGAGCAGCGCACGACGCTCCGCGGCCGACGCGCGGTACGTCGACGTCACGACCGTTCCGATTCCCGGCCGCACTTCGAGAAGGCCGTCGCGGATCAGCTCCGCGACGACCTTCTGCGCCGTATTCGGATTGATTTTGAATTCCTGACTGAGCTCGCGAACGGACGGGAAGGGTGCCCCCTGCTTCAGTTCGCCTGAGACGACCGCCCGCGTCGCGGCATATACGATCTGCCGGTACGGCGATTCGCCGGGCTTGAGCGA
>DASYSH010000026.1:0-2074 GCA_036003525.1 Gemmatimonadaceae bacterium
CGTCAGCGTGTCGAGGTTCACGTGCCGCGCATTTCGGTCGGGTTTCCACGTTACCGCCGGCCAGTCCGCGAGACTCGGCACCGGAAGATGCGCGACGCCGCTGCCGTCGAGCGTGAAATGTGCGTGACGCGTCGCCGCGCAATTCGGAATTATCGCGACCGGCTTCGATGCAGCGTGGGTCGGATAATCGAGAATTTTTACATCGAGAACCGTCGAGAGCCCGCCGAGTCCCTGCGCGCCGATGCCGAGCGCGTTCACTTTATCGTAGAGCTCGACGCGGAGCTTTTCGACCGGCGTCACCGCGCCACGCGCTTTCAGCTGCGTCATGTCGATGTGCTCCATCAGCGATTCCTTCGCGAGGAGCATCGCTTTTTCGGCGGTGCCGCCGATGCCGATCCCGAGCATTCCCGGCGGACACCAGCCCGCGCCCATCGTCGGAACGGTCTTGAGAACCCAGTCGACGATTGAATCGCCGGGGTTGAGCATCGCGAATTTCGCTTTGTTCTCCGAGCCGCCGCCTTTCGCCGCGACCTTCACGTCGACCGTGTCACCCGGTACGAGCTGCACATGGATCACGGCCGGCGTGTTGTCTTTCGTGTTCTTTCTGCCGAACGCCGGATCGGAAACGATCGACGCGCGCAAAACGTTGTCGGCCTGCATGTACGCGCGGCGGACGCCTTCATTGACCATGTCTTCGACGGACATCGTCGCTTCCCACTGCACATTCATTCCAACTTTGAGAAACACGACGACAATGCCGGTGTCCTGGCAGATCGGCCGGTGTCCTTCGGCGCACATGCGCGAGTTCGTGAGAATCTGCGCGATTGCATCCTTTGCGGCGGGGGACTGCTCCTTTTCGTACGCGTCGCCGAGCGCCTTGATGTAGTCGACGGGATGGAAATACGAGATATGCTGCAGCGCGTCCTGGATGCTTTGGATTAAATCAGCTTGTTTGATAACAGTCATTTTGCGTGGCCAGGTAAACGCGTTCGGTCTTCGGTCTTCGGACTTCGGTCTTCAGTCCAATTTAGCCGCCTGATCGACAGGATTCCGAGCAACGGTCCGATCGCGAGCAGCGCGAACGCCCACGGCCATCCCGCGAGCCGCACGAGCGGCGGGATCACCTGAATCGTTCCGATGGTCAACAGAAAGCCGAGCGAAATTTGCAGCGTGAGCGCCGTGCCAACCGCATGAGGTGGTACGCTTTCGGTGACGAGCACGCTGAACTGCGCCGAATCCGCGATGATGAAAAATCCCCACACGAGCGCGACGGGCGCCAGGATCCAGAGCGAGCGGCCGAACGCGAGCCCGACGAACGCGCAGCATGTGCCGCTGATGATCAACGCGCGCGTGACGAGGCGCGCGCGGCCGATGCGATCCGCGACGAGTCCGCCCCAGATGCAGCCGATGCCGCCGACCGCAATCACGCCGAACGAAAGCACGGCGATCGCCGGAGACGACGGCGCGGTGAGCGCGTGCGGATCGCGCGCGACGCTCGCCGCGACGAACGCGGGGATCCAGGTCCAGTAGGAGTAGAGTTCCGCCATGTGACCGAGGTAGCCGCCGGTCGCGAGGCGCCACCTGCGTTCCCGCACCACCGACGCGACGAGCGACCATGAAAACGGGCGCGACTCGAACGCAAACGGCCCGTCGCGATATCCCGCGAGGACGATCACCGCGGCCGCGAGTGCGCTTCCCGATGCGAGCAGCGTGACGAACGCGACGCCGGCGTCGGGGAGCGCGTGCAACAGGTACGGCCCGGCTTTTCCGATGGTCAGCGCGCCAACGACCGCGCCGACCGCGAGCCCGCGCCGCGCGCGAAACCAGGTCGACGCCATTTTCAGCGCCGGCGGATAGACGCCGGCGAGGCACACGCCGGCGGCGAAGCGGCTGGCCAGAAGAATCGGATATGTCGCCGCAAATGCCATCGGCGCATTTACAATTGCGCCGAGCGCGGCGGCGACTGCGAACAGGCGTCGCGCGGGAACGACGTCCGCAAGAGTGAAAAGGGCGGACAGCGCCGTGCCGACGACAAAGCCGAACTGCACGGCCGTCGTCAGCGCCGCGACTTCAC
>DASYSH010000027.1:0-9591 GCA_036003525.1 Gemmatimonadaceae bacterium
CGGTTCGGGCCGTGACGGTCTTGTATCCAGGCGGAGATTTTTCTTTCAGCCAGGGTCAGCATCGCCACGCCGACCATGTAGACGGTGAAGACGATCAGCATCTTCACGACGGTGCCAATCAGGAACACGCCTTCGGTCGCCGGCAGCTGCGGATCGGCGACCTGCAAAAACGGAGTCAGCGAATGCATCGCGATCGAGATCATGCCGTCGCTCCCGCTCGAACGGCCGGCGATTCGATTCCGGACAGCGCGAGCGTGTCGTACGACATGCCGGCGAATGCTTTTTCAGATGCCGCGAGCGCGTCGAACACCGCGGACGCGGAGAGATAATCTGCCTTGTCGCCGACGGCGTTCAGCAGGTCCGCGAGCACGAACCACGATGGGCGCGCCATCCCGGGCGCTGCCTTCGCCTGCAGATAGCGCTGCACGCGGCCGCGAAGGTTGGTGAGCGTTCCCTCTTCTTCGGCGACGTTCGCGATCGGGAGCACCGCGGCCGGCGACTTGGCGATTCCCGGCATCGTCGTGCCGATGACGATCACGGCGTCGGCCTTTGCCAGCGACTCGGCGGCCGCCGCGTGCGGGTCGACGTTCACGAGCAGCACCACGTCACCCGCGGACACTTTCGTCAGCGGTTTCGCCTCGTGCGTGAACCCGAGCAGCCCCGCGCCCGTGCCGTTCGCGGCGCGATCTGCGCGCAGCGAAAGATCCGGCACACCCGGCAGCGGTGCTTCCTCGCCCTTCGGCACGTTGAAATAGCCGGCGCCGCCGGTCTTCGCGACAAGGCGCTTCAGCAGAAACAGCGCTTCGTTGGAGAGCGACGCGTTGGCGACGACGAACGCGCGCTTTCCCTTCAGCGCCTTCGCAGCCGCGCCGATTGCGATCTCCCAGTCGGCTGCCGTGTCGCCCGCCATCGCGACTTCGAGACGATCGGGACGGTTCAGCCACTTGTAATCCATTCGGCCGTGATCGCACATGAAAAACTTGTTGACGTTCGTATTGCCGCGCGGGCGGATGCGCACGACCTGCTGCTCGCGCAGCTCGAGCGTGACATTGCATCCCTGCGAACAGCCGGTGCAAACGCTCGCGGTGCGGTCGAGCTCCCACGCGCGCGCCTTGTTCAGGAAGTCCTTCGAGAGCAGCGCGCCCACGGGGCACAGATCGACGACGTTCGCCGCCCATGGCTGCGTCAGATCCGCGTCCGGCGCCTTGCCGATGTATGCGCGGTCGCCGCGCTCGCTCACGTTGAGCACGGGATCGTGGTGGATGTCATCCATGAACCGCACGCAGCGCGTGCAGAGGATGCAGCGGTTCGGGACATACATCACGTCTCCGCCGAAATCCTCAACCGGATTGAACCGCTTCGCTTCACGATATCGCGAATCGGCGCGCCCTTCCTGGAACGTGTAATCCTGTAGTTCGCATTCCCCCGACTGATCGCAGATGGGGCAGTCGAGCGGATGATTGATCAACAGCATTTCGAGCACGCCTTTCCGCGCCTCGAGCGCCTTATCGCTGTACACGCGAACGACCTGCCCCTCCGCCACGGCCGTTGCGCAGCCGGGCGCGAGCTTGGGCGCCTTCTCGACTTCAACAAGGCACATACGGCACACACCGGCGACCGGAAGTCCCGGGTGATAGCAGTAATGCGGAATCAGGATGCCCGCAGTCTTCGCCGCTTCGAGAATCGACGTTCCCGCCGGCACTGAAACCGGACGGCCTTCGATCATGAGATTTACGAGTGTCTCGCTCATGCGCCCGCCCCTACTGTCAGCTTGGAACTTCCCGCTGTCGCCTGCGAGCCCCCTGCACTTTGCGAGCTCCTCTTTCCGGTGATCAGCGCCTCGAACTCATGTCTGAACTTCTGCAGTCCGCTCACCACCGGCGCCGCGCACGAATCGCTCAGCACGCAAATCGTCTTGCCGGTCATGTTCTCTGCCATCTCGAGCAGCGTGTCGAGGTCTTCGTAGGTTCCCTGCCCGGCGACGATGCGATCGAGAATGCGCGTCGTCCACGACGTGCCTTCGCGGCACTGCGTGCACTGGCCGCAGCTCTCGTGCGCGAAGAACCGCGTCAGGCGCGCGACCTGACGCGGAATCGACTGCGCATCGTCGAACACGATCACGCCGCCGGAGCCGAGCATCGTGCCCTGCGCGACGAATCCTTCGTAGTCCATGAGCGTGGCTTCCGCTTCGTCCATCGTCTGGATCGGAACGGATGCGCCGCCGGGAATGATCGCCTTGAAGCGCCGGCCCGTCGTCGGGCCGCCGCAGAGATCGTACAGAAAATCCTTGAACGGGAATCCCAGGACGATTTCATAGTTGCCCGGCCGCGAAATATTTCCGCAGACCGAAAAGAGCTTCGTGCCCGTGCTCTTCGGATTCGAGAGGCACATCGCCTTGTACCACTCGGCGCCGTTCACGAGAATGTGCGGCACCGCGACGAGGGTCTCGACATTGTTGATCGTCGTCGGCTGACCGAACGCGCCCGAGACGGCCGGGAACGGCGGCTTGATGCGCGGGTTGCCGCGCTTGCCCTCGAGCGATTCCATCAGCGCGGTTTCTTCGCCGCAGATATACGCGCCCGCGCCTTTGTGCACGTAGACATTGATCGTCTTACCCGTGCCCATCGCGTTGCTGCCAAGGATATTCGCGGCGTACGCTTCCTTGAGCGCCGCCTCCATGCGATCGATCGGCTCCTGAAACTCGCCCCGGATATAGATGTACGCCGTTTCAGCGCCAATGGCATAAGCGCCGATCGCGCAGCCCTCGACGAGCGCATGCGGCGTCCAGCGCATGATCTCGCGATCCTTGAACGTGCCCGGCTCGGATTCGTCGGCGTTACACAGGAGATAATGCGGCTTGCCGTCGCCCGGCTTCATGAACGACCACTTCACGCCGGTCGGAAATCCCGCGCCCCCGCGACCGCGCAGGCCGGAGGCCTTCACGATGTCGACGATCTGAGCCGGCGTCATGTTGAGGGCGATCTCGAGCGCCTTGTAGCCGCCGCGCTTCTTCCAGCCGTCGAGCGAGCGCCCTTCGCCCTCGCCAAAATGCTTGGAGAGAACCGGCGTCTCGCGCGGATGCGATTTCTGCGGATATCCCATGATTCAGTTCGTTCTCATTTCAGGCCCGCCAAAATCACGGGGACTTTGTCGGGCGTGACATTCTCGATCGTGTCCGCATTGATCTGCACGGGCGTGGAGAATCCGCACGCGCCAAGACATTCCACTTCGATGACCGTGTACTTGCCGTCCGCCGACGTGATGCCGAGCTCTTTGCAGCCGGTGTGCTCGAGAAATGCATCGACGACTTTGTCCGCGCCGTTGCACAGGCAGGGCGACGTCGTGCAGACCTGGATGAAATGTTGCCCCACCGGATGCTGGTGGTACATCGTATAGAAGGAGACGACACCCTTCACGTACGCCGGCGTGAGCTCCAGCACCGCCGCGACTTCGGTCATCGCCTGCTCGCTCACCCAGCCGCGGTCTTCCTGCACCATCCAGAGCGCCGGCAGCAGTCCGGCCATTTTGGTCGGATAGCGCTTCAGCAGCTCGGTGATTTCTTCTTTTCTCTTTCCAACGAAGACGGGCGAATACGCCGCGGAATGCGCGGTGTCGATCTTGGAATCCACCGGCGCGCCGCTCATCGATCAATTTCTCCCATAACGATGTCGATCGACGCGTTGATCGCGATCACGTCGGAGAGCAAATGCCCCTCGACCATTTTCGGAATCGCCGAGAGATTCACGAAGCTCGGCGGACGGATGCGCCAGCGCACGGGCTTTGCGGTGCCGTCCGAAACGAAGTAGTAGCCCTTCTCGCCCTTCGGACTTTCGACCGCGACGTAGCTCTCGCCGATCGGGGGGCGCGGGCCTTCCATCACGTTCTTGAAATGATGGATCATCGATTCCATTTCGCTCGTCGCCTTGTGCTTCGGCGGCAGGATCACGCGCGGATCGTCGACGTTCACCGGGCCGTCCGGCAGGCGGGCGATGCACTGCTCGAGGATCCGAACCGACTGGCGCAGTTCTTCGACGCGGACGAGGAAGCGGTCGTACACGTCGCCATTCGTTCCGACCGGCACGTCGAAATCGTACGTCTCGTAATCGAGATACGGGAAATCCTTGCGCACATCGTACGCGACACCCGACGCGCGCAGCATCGGACCACTGAGCCCGTAGTTGAGCGCTTCGTCCGGCGACATCACGCCGAGACCGATCGTGCGCCCGACCCAGATCGCGTTCTTGGTCAGCATGCGATCGACTTCATAGATCGTCTTGGGGAAGGTGCTGACGAATCCGCGAAGCCCCTCGATCCACTTGTCGGGAATGTCGGCCGCCATGCCGCCGACGCGCGTCGCGCTCGTCGTGAGGCGCGCGCCGACCCACCCTTCGAGCAGGTTATAGATGTTTTCGCGTTCCTGAAACGACCAGAGGAACGGTGTAAACGCGCCGATGTCGATGCAGGTCGTGCCGAGCCACACGAGATGCGACGCGATGCGCGAGAGTTCCATCGCGATCACGCGCAGCACTTTGCATCGTTCGGTGATTTCGATTCCGAAAAGCCGCTCCGCGCCGAGCGCGAAGGCGACGTTGTTGCCGATCGAGTTGAGGTAGTCCTCGCGATCGGTCCACGGGATGATCTGGTTGTACTGGCGGTACTCGCCGATTTTTTCGAAACCGCAATGCAGGTATCCGACGTGCGGAATGCACCGCACGACCGTTTCGCCATCGAGTTCGAGCACCAGGCGAAGCACGCCGTGCGTCGCCGGATGCTGCGGCCCGATGTTGATGAGCATGTGCTCGCCTTCGAGCTCGAGCGACGGCGGCTCCGCGATCGCGACATTCGTATCACCGCCGGTCACCAGCGGGACGCGCTGCGGCCGGCCTTCTCTGTTGAGTCCGCTCGTTGAGAGCTCGACTTCGATCGTGCGTTTGGTTGCCATGATTATTCTCCCGTCTGCTCGCCGGCCTGAATGCGGGCGCGCATGTCGAGCGGGAGTTCGTGGAAGGCATCCACGACGCTGAGTTCTTCCATCGAGTATTTCGCTTCGGGATTCTGTTCGAGCGCCTGACGGAGCTGTTCCGAGCGGCTGAATCGCCCGCGGAGCGGGAAATCCTTGCGCAGCGGAAATCCTTCCTTGTACTGCTCCCACATCAGGATCCGGCGCAGATCGTAGTGGCCGGCGAACGTGATGCCGAACATGTCATAGCACTCGCGCTCGAGCCAGTCGGCGCCCTTGTACACGGGCCACACGCTCGGCACTTCGAGCTTCGCGCCCTTCTTCAGCTGCGTCTTGAGGCGGAGGAAGCGGCGGTGCTTGATCGAGCGCAGATGCCAGACGACTTCCATCGGCACCGAGAGGTCGCGGAACTCGACGGCGGTGACGTCGGAGAGATACTCGTATGATTGCGTCGCGTCGTCGTGCAGCCAGCGCACGATATCGAGAACCTTCGCCGTCTCGACGGTGACGTTCGTCTCGCCATTGGAAATATCGACCCGAAGAATCGCGTCGCCGAACTGCGCCTTGAGCGCGGCAGCGGACGGGTTGGCCTCACCGCCGCGATTCGGGACGTTCTTCGGCGTCGCCGGTTCGACGGAACTGCCCGTGCCCGGCTTTACAATCTCAAACTTGCTCGTCACGGAGCAGACCTCGTCTGGTTGACCGAGTTTCCGAACGGCTCCGAGAGTTCGTCGATGCGCGACGCCGGGATGTACAGCTGCGAGGTGGGATCGGGATCCATCTCGTTGCGCAGCGATTTGTTCGACATGCGCTCGGTCATGATTTTCTTCTGCAGCATCATGATGCCGTAGATCAATCCTTCCGGACGCGGCGGGCAGCCGGGCACGTACACATCGACCGGAATGATCGTGTCGATGCCCTGCACCACGGCGTAGTTGTCGAACATTCCGCCGCTCGATGCGCACGCGCCCATCGAGATCGCCCACTTCGGCTGCGGCATCTGCTGCCAGATGCGGCGCAGCACGGGAGCGAGCTTGAACGGCACGCGACCGGCGCAGATCAGCACGTCGCTCTGGCGCGGCGAGAAGCTCATGCGTTCCATGCCGAAGCGCGCGAGATCGAACTTGCTCGCGGCGGTGGCCATGAATTCAATCGCGCAGCAGGCCGTGCCGAACGGCATCGGCCATAGGGAATTCGAACGTCCCCAGTTCACCAGAAAATCGAGGCGCGTGGTGATCCAGCCTTCGCCGCCCGCGGGCTCGGCGGAAACGACACTTGGCATCGGCGGCTGCAGACTTCCGGCTTCCGGGCGTCCGCCTTCCGGCTTCGTGATTAGTCCCATTGCAATGCTCCCTTCTTCCACACGTACACGTATCCGACGAGCAGAATCACCATGAACGTGAGCATCTCGCCGAGTCCGAAGAACTGGACCTGTGCGGCGGGGCACGCGCCGTTCACGAGCGGAATCGCGCACGAGAGCTGGCGGTAATAGACGCCCCACGGAATCATGAACACGGTTTCGATGTCGAACACGATGAACATCATCGCGACCATGTAGAACTTCACGGAGAACCGTTCACGGGCGTCGCCGAGCGCCGGAATTCCGGATTCGTAGGGGTCTTGTTTGACTGGAGTCGGGTGCGCCCGCAGGGTGAAATGCGAGAGCAGCAGCATCATCACCGCGTTGGCGACGACGAACCCGAACAGGATGAGGACTGGGAAGTAGTTGCGATCCATGTCTTATAGTTGTTCGTGAAAGATTTCACGAACTCCGAAACTTACGGACGGGGTCGTGCGAGTGTCAACGACTAATCTGACGCGCGCGCGACCCGATCGAACGTGCGATTGTCAAGGCAGTGTGTCATATTCCTGCCCGATGCGCCGATCGCTTTCCGCCCGCGTGTTTGCCGCGCTATTTGCGCCGTGGTTCGCCTTTGTCGTGGCGGAGCCGGTGCCGCTGCACGATTGCCCGGTGCATTCCATTCACGCCGTAGAGGCACCGGCAGCTGAAGCGGCTGCGCCGATGATGGCGAACGGCGAAATGGACCACGCGGCGATGGCGCACGCCGCGCCCGCACATCACCACGGTGCGCCCGAGCATGCGGGCCATCATCAGTGCTGCTGCCTCGGGATGAGCTGCGCATCGACCGCGGTCGCGCTCGTGCCATCACCGATGACGCTCGCGTGGATTCCGCTCGAGATTCAGCGAGTTGCGATGTGGCCCGCGTCGACTCCGCACGCTCGGGCCAGTGGAGACCATACCCTCCCCTTCGCGAACGGACCTCCCGCTCTGCGAGTCTAGCGGCGAATTGCACGGGCGGCGTCGCCCGGCGCTCTCGTCGTCGCATCACATCCGAAATCGATCTGGATGACCGCCGCCTTCCGCGCGCGGTCGGTCGGTTTCGCACATCAGACTCATGAGCGGGGAAAACACGCGTGCATATCAATGATCGCAAGCGCCTCATCGGCGCCGTTATTGTCGCGAGCACTTTTGCGGCTGCATCCGCCGCGCAGGCGCAGGACACATCGAAGGTCTCGTCGCCCGCCGATTCGGTGATCCGTCACTCGGCGCGCCTCAATCAGGTCACGATCACCGCAACGCCCGTGGAGCGCAGCGAGCCGGTTACGGTTACGCATATCGACGCCGTGACGATCGGCCTGACGCCGTTCCGCTCGACGTGGGATCTCTTCAGGCAGGCGGCCGGTCTCGAGACGCATCAGCAGGGTCAGGGTCCGGGTTTCGCGTCGGATCTTTCGATTCGCGGTTTCAGTTCCGATCACTCGACGGACATCGCGATGTACATCGACGGGGTGCCGAACAACGAGCCCGCCAACGGACACTCGGAGGGATACAACGATCTGAACCTGCTCTTTCCGCAGATCATCACCGGCATGGATGTCGTGAAAGGTCCGACGAGCGCGCTGTACGGAAACTTCGCGTTCGGCGGCGCCGTGAATGTCCGCACGCTCAATAAATTCAAAGGGCTCGATCTGTCGGTGCGCGGCGGGTCATTCGGCTCGGCGGACGGCTCGCTCATCACCGGCTTCGATCACGGCTCGACCGGCGGCGTGTTCGCCATTCAGGCCTCGCGCGAAGACGGATGGCGCGCGCATTCCGAAAATCAGTTTGGCCACGTGCACGCGGCGCTCGTCCACGATTTCAGTTCGACCACGACGGTCGACGCGAGCGCCGACGCGTATCTCACGTCGTACAGTTCGCCGGGATTTCTCGACACGGCGCAGTACAACGCCGGCCAGAATAATTTCGTCTCGAATTTCGGCGACGGCGGATTCAAGCGGCATGCACAGGAGCGCGTCAGTCTGCGCACGTTCCTCAGGTCGAACCTCGAGTGGCGCAGCACGATATACGCGCAGCAAGGCATGTGGAATTTCTGGCTCAGCTCCCCGCCCGGACTCGGCGGTCTCACCGAAGGCACCGGCGCCGAGACGCACGAGTACGATGGGCGCTATGGATTCGGCGGCGCGACCGCCCTGACGTTTGCGAGCGACGGCGTCGACGTCACGCTTGGCGTGGATGCGCGCTACACGCGCGCGCACTATGAAAGCTTCGCTGAATCGTCCGCCGGCGTGCGCACCGACTCGATGCCGCTCGTTCTCGCAACGCCGGCCACGCAATTTTCCGGCGGCCTGTTCCTGCAGAGCGGTTTCGATCTGACGCGGTATGCGCGTCTCGACGTCGGCGCGCGCTACGACCAGCTCTCTGCGTCCGTGACGCAGCCGATGACCGACGCCAGCGGCGCGCTGCTCGTGAACCAGCTCTACAATTCGCAGCACAGCAAAGGATTGTTCACGCCGAAAGCCGGCATTCTCTTGCGGCCGTTTCTGGATGGCGCGCTCGGCGGGGTGAAACTGTTTGCGAATATCTCTCAGGGATTCCGGCAGACGGACGGCGTGATTGCGGACCCGCTGCTGCCGTTCGTGACCGTATGGGACTATGAAACCGGCGTGAAGTTCGACCAGGGATCGTGGGCGGTCGACGCCGCCCTGTTCCGCATGGATGTCTCGAACGAGCAGACGTTCGATCCCGCGCTGAACGCGACGATCGGCGGCGGACAGAGCCGGCGCAACGGGCTCGATGTCGGCGCGCACGGAAAACTCGGCGCGGGCGTGACCGCACACGCCGACTTCACCGTGCTCAATGGATTCTACACGCACTTCGTGAATCCCGATGACAACCTCGATTATTCGCACTCGCCGATTTTCAATACGTCGCGATACACCGGCGCTGCGCGGATCGATTTCGCGATTCCGGGGGCACGATGGACCGCGCAACTCGGAGCGAGCTTTCAGGGCGATTACACTCCGTTCGAAGAACCGGGTGTTGTGCGGCCGGGGTTCGTGCTCTTCAATTTCGGCGGGGCCTGGAAAGTCTCGGATCAAACCGAGATCACGCTCGGTGTCAGCAATCTGCTCGACGTGCGCTATCGTGAACTCGAATCCGGCGGCCAGGTCACGCCCGGACAAGGTCGGACGATTTATGCAGGCTGGCGGTATCGTCGCCCGTAGCGCGCGCATCTCCATTCAAATCGACATCAGGGAGTACTCATGGTTTCCATTCGTAAACTCAGCATGGTGATGTTGTTCGCGGCGACGTCGACGGCGTTCGTGAG
>DASYSH010000028.1:0-3539 GCA_036003525.1 Gemmatimonadaceae bacterium
ATCGGGCCCGCCCATTGGCTCGCGCCACTCGCGGCGGAATGAGGTGCAGCCGGAGCCGCCGGTTCCTGCGGCGACGTGAACTTTGACTCGGTCGATGAACATCCGAGAAAACTAACCAACAACAACTTCTTAATCGCGGATTTACGCGGAAAACTGCCTGCCGGATTGAACTGCCGGATCAAGCCTTAAACTTTTCCAACTACACGGGCGAATAGGAGGAGCGCTCGAGACAAAACCTCGTGCGAAACGATTCCATCAAGGCAACCGATCGCCGCCTTGACCACGTCCTGCGGCACGCCGGCGTTCACCGCGCCATGCAAATGCGAGTGCAGCTGCCGATCCTGCTCCGCCGCAGCGCACGCGGCGACAATGCACAACTCCCGGCGGCCCAGATCGAGACCAGGCCGCGACAGGACCTTTCCGTATCCCTCCACGATCATCCACTCGTCGAGCGAGGGGCTGAGCTCGCGGATATTCCCCCTGAGCTTTTCGTAAAACTTTCCGTAGACCGTCGCACACGTCGCTTCGCCGCGCTCGCGCCAGTCGTATACCGACGAATAGTCGTCCATCTGGCCGTCGATGAACGAGGTTCCGCTCAGCCGGTCCGGCGACTGAGCGGACGCCTCGCCGAAAGAAATCTCCTGCGACCGTCTCCATTCACGCGCCGCGTTCAGCGCCCGCGGGAAACCGGCGAACAGGTACGACTGCAAAATAAGCTCTTCCTGCCAGCGCTGACTCACCTTCGCGGCGACGCACTCCGCGAACCCCGCCCTGATCTCCGCTTCGCTCCCGGCGGTGATCCGTGCCGACTGTCGCACGAGCGCCGCCGTCGCTGAATCCAGCGCCGGAACACTAGCATTCCCCGCTCTAGAAAGTGTCATCGAAACATTCCCGTATGGATCGGTTTATTGCACAGCAGACCGAAGACCGAAGATCGAAGATCAAAGGCTGAAGATTGAGGACCCATGAGCGAACTGGCAGCCAACTTTTCCGCCCAACCTTCATTTGCCGCGCGGCTCGTGTAAATTCATCCGCTCCAGAAGAACCCGTATGCCCCAGGGACCCCGAATGCCGAAGAAACTCAAATATGCTCTGCTCGCGTCGCTAATCGCGTTGGCGGCCTGCGGCGGCGACAAGACGAAAGATGACGCGAACGCGGCGAAAGCTGCCGACCCCAATGCGATCTCGCCGGATGAATACCGCAAACGTCAGCAGGCGTTCGCGGATTCAGTTCTCAATACCACCAAGCCGTCCTCGAAAGTCGTCGAGCAGCTCGGGAAAGGATATAAAGTCGGATCAGTCGCACTGCGCGATACGATTGCGTCGCTCGCCGGCAATACCGACTGCTTCAAGATCGGCCGCAACACGGATCCATATCTGGCGGGAACGGTTTCGATCTTCGCGCACATGGCGGTGATCGGAGTCGATCTGCTTCAGGTGCAGGAGTCAGGCACGAAGTGGACTTCCGCGGCTGGCAATCTGGTCAATGCCTGCTTGTCGACCGAAATGAAGAAATGGAAACTCGATACACGCTACGGAAAGCCGGCGGCGTACATCGTGCAGGTGCAGTTCAAGTCGGATTCGACATTCAATCCGGTCAAGCCGGATACGACGACCAAGACGAAAGCGCCAGCCAAGAAAAAGCCGTAGAACCAAAAACCATTAACTACAAGCCGCAGACCATTAATGGTTCTTTGCTTGTAGTTGAATGGTTTGTGGTTGCTCGTTAACTCTCGGCCCTGATCTCTCCCACGATTTCGCCGCGAGTGTTCCGGATCGGCTTCATCGCCCACTCCGCCATTCGCGGCGAAAGTGTTTCCGGCAGCGCGCCCAACAGCTGCAGTCCGCGAATCACCGCGATGTGCTGTGCGCGCAGCGCCCCGTCTTCGACCTTGATCGCAAAGCCCAGTCCCAGCGACGGCACCGTGATCGTGTGCACGCCCTCGGCGCCGACCTTCGAGATCACGCGGCCGCCCGTCTCTTCGATCATCATCGTGTCGAACCGGTCAGTGCCGCCGAGCAGAAACGGATTCGCGCGAATCGCCGTGGCCGTACGCAACGGAAGTTCGTCGCCGACCTCGACCGCCTGACCCCAGCGGGAATACGCCAGCGCCATCGCCGTGAGCGGCAGCGCCATGACGGTGACCCCGCACCCGTCGACGGCGATCGGCATGTCGTCGATCGGCACTCCGCTCCATGTCGCGACCTCGGCCAGACATCCACGCTGCACGGAATGATCGGCGCGTTCGTATCCGTGCGTCAGCCAGCCCGCGGTGGTCGCCCGCGCGAGCATCGCGGCATGTTTTCCGGAGCAGTTGTTCATGAGACGCGAGAACGGGCGTCCGCTTTCGCGCGCGAGTCTCGCGCCTCTTGCGGAGAGCGGCTCATGCGGGCCGCATGCGAGATCGCCTTCTTCGCGTCCGATCGAATGCAGCATGCGATCGGCGATCGCGATATGCTCCGGCTCACCGCCGTGCGAGGCGCACGCGAGGGCGAGTTCTTCGTCGCCCCAGCCGAGCGAATCGAATCCACCCGAGGACAGGAGCGGCAGGACTTGAAATAATTTTGCGCAGGAACGCCACATCGTAACGAGCGATGGATCACGCGCGACGGCGACGGTCGTGTCGCCGGGTCCGACTGCCGCGGCGTGAACGCGATGCCGAGATTCGATGCTTCCGCCGCGTGTGACTACGACGTCGAGGGACAGGGCTTTCATGGTACTCGAAGTCTAACTGGTGACTGCGGCGACGAGGTACAAGTGATGTGTGAGATGCGATTGGACCGGAGCGCGGGTGCCGAGAATTACGGCTTATATGCGTCGTACGCGGCGAGTACTTCGCCCGCACTAACCGTCGCGGCGCCGAGTTTTCCGACTTCCACGCCCGCCGCAAAATTCGCGATCACGGCGGCTTCGAGGGGAGTCGCTCCGCTCGCGAGCATCGCGGCGAGATACGCCGTGACCGTATCACCCGCGCCGACGACATCGTACACATCGCGCGCCGTCGTCGGAATGCGATGAACGCCTTTCTTCACCGTGGCGCCTTTTTCGATCAGCGCCATGCCGCGTTCGCTGAGCGTGAGGAGAATCGCCTCGACACCGAGCTTCTCGACGAGGCCGGGCAGCGTTTGCGGATGCTCGACGTCGACCGCCGCCCCGAGCGCCGCCTCGAGCTCGCGCCGGTTTGGTTTGAAAATCGTGGCGCCGCGATATTCGAAGAAATTCCGGTATTTGGGATCGACCACAATAGGAATTCCTTTCTTCACCGCCGCGGTGATCGCGTGCTGAATCACCGGCGCGACGAGCACACCCTTGTTGTAGTCCTCGAGAATCAGCGCGTCGCTGTCCTTCACGGCGCGCGAGATCGCTGTCTTCAGTTTTGTGGTCTCTGCGTTCGAGCAATCATCGTCCATTTCATCGTCGACGCGCACGACCTGCTGGGCGCGGGCGACGATGCGCGTCTTGGTTGTCGTCGGCCGGTCGATCGGAACGAGCCCGCGCGAATCGCCGCCCTGTTTCTTGAGCAGCGATTTCAGCGTCT
>DASYSH010000029.1:0-4051 GCA_036003525.1 Gemmatimonadaceae bacterium
GTGTTCTCCGAAGCCGAACCCAACAAACCGCGCCCGGCCGAAACGACCGTCAGCGAGGCCGCCGAACACGCGATCGCGACGTTGTTGACCGATCGCACCGGAGATCCGCGCGCGCGGCTCGAACTGCTCACACGTCTTGCCGATACAGTCGGTCACCAAGGTCACCCAGATCGGGCGCAGGAACTGCTCGAGCGGGCGCTGATCGAATCCCGCGAACTGCTCGGCCAGGCCGACAACCTGACCCTGGACATCGGCGTGCGCGTTGCCGGTTACGAAACCCAGCGGGGTTCGTACGACGCCGCGCGCCAGCGCATCGACAAGCTTCTGGCGCAGATTCCGCCCGAGGTTACCGAATTGCGCATTCGGGCGCTGCGCGCTTCGGCTTCGACGGCGTGGCGCATGCACGACCGCGAACGCGCGCTTGGTGACGGAGGCCTGGCAGTCGCGCTGAGCAAGCGGCTCGGTGACGCTGAGGTTGAACGCGAGAGCCTCACCGCTTACGGCGCCACGCTGCTCGGCGTGGGTTCCGTGCCCGAAGCAGTCACGGTCTACGAGAAATTGCTCGCATTGAACACGGCGAAGTATGGCGCGACGCACGAGCAGGTGGCGCTCGCGTGGTCGGGGCTTTCGCGCGCCTATCGCCGCAGCGGAAACCTCGAGAAAGCCGAGGACGCATCGCATCACGCGCTCGAAATCGATCGCATCATCTATCCGAACGATCACTGGATCACGGCGAATCACCTGAATGCGCTGACGATGATCCTGGTGCAGAAACGCGACTACGAAGGCGCGGCGGAAGCATCGCGCGAAGGCCTGCGGATTACGGTGAACACGCTCGGCGAGAATCACATCGATCGGCTATCGCCCGTTTATCAACTCGGCTATGCGCTCATGATGATGGAGCGCTACGACGAGGCGCTGCCGTACCTGCGCGACGTGTACGAGCGCCGCACCAAACTGCTCGGTCTCACCCAGCACGAAACGATCATGGCACGCGCGACCTACGCCTATGACCTGGGCATGAGCGGTGATGCGAAGACCGGAGCAGCCGAACTCGAGCGCGCGTTCGAGGATGCATCGAAGGAGTCCGCGCCCGATTTCGACTTCATTGCCAAGACGCTGGAGAAGCGCATTCGGCTGGCGCTTGCGTCGGGCGATGCGGAAACGGCCATGGCGCTGATCGAACCGTTCGCGGGCGCGGTGGCGAAGACGTCCGCACCGGAAGATCGAGCATGGATCGGCAAGGCCGACACATTTCGCGGCGAAGTGCTGCTCGCGCTGAAGCGGCCGCGCGAAGCCAGGGAAGCGCTGCTGCGCGCGGGCAAGGCGCTGGAAGCAGGAACGAGCACGGATCTGGTCGAACCGCTCGAGCAGAGGCTTCTGCTCGCGAAGGCGTGTGCCGCGAGCAACGACGTTGCCGCGTCACGAACCGCGGCGATCGAGGCGCGACGCAAGATGGAAAGCGTGCCTTATCCGCCGTCGCGCTTGACGCGGTTGGCGGAAACGCTGCCGAAGTAGGTATCGATCGACGACTCGCTGTATTGCGGCGCAATGCGTTGCGCTTGGCGTGCCTTTGCGGTCTGCAACACCATTCCCACCCAACCCTCCCCTTGAAGGGGAGGGCTTAAGCGCGTGTACCGCATGCTTGAGTCCCTCTCCCTCCGGGAGAGGGGTTGGGGTGAGGGTCGGGTCTTGCACCGGCGTCGGCAATTATCAGTCCTGATCCGTCGCATTTTGCGGCGCAATTGCTGCGGCTTGTTGCGCCCTACACGCTCCGGAGGTCAGGTAACCATCCTTGTCGTCATTCCCGCGAAAGCGGGAATCCATTTTTGCAATTTGGACCGAGGATCAAGATGGATTCCCGCTTGCGCGGGAATGACGGCTTGGTTTTAAGGTGCTGGACACTCAACTCCCCGCGTGCGTCGAAAGAAACGCCCGGGCGTATTGCCAGTCGCGGTCGACGGTGCGCGACGACAGGCCGGTGACCTCCGCGACGCGCGGCAGCGGCAGACCGGCGAAGTAGTGAAGCTCGACGACCTGGGCGGCGCGCGGTGAATCGGCCGCGAGCGCATTCAATGCAGTGTCGAGTTCGAGCGCCAGGGCCGGCTCGATCGAAACAGCGCCGACTGCCGGATCGGTGAAGCCGACGCGGGCGAGGTCGCCGCCTTCCTTCATGCTCTGCCGCCGCCGTGCAAGGTCGACCAGCAAATGGCGCATCGCGCGCGCGGCGTAGGCGAAGAATTCCAGCTCATGGCCGAACTGCAGGTTGCGCTCGTCGCACATCCGCAGATAGAGCTCGTGGACGACTTCCGTCGTGCTCACCGACGGCGGACTCGCCCCACGCTGGCGCTGCCGGCCGGCCATCGCTTTCAGGCGCGAATACATGTCCTGGAACAGTGCGCTGGCCGGCGCAACGTTCACGGTGTGTTGCGTCGTGGACATGCCAAGCCCTCCCCTCGCAAACAGTGGATATTGTCTACCTATCGGGCCCGGCGCGAAACACCAGCCGGGCGCTCGAACCGTTGGGTAGCGGCCCAATTGAAATCCGCCCCCTGAACCAGCCGTCCCCCGGACGGAATTGCAAGTTCACGGTTGATGGCGTGATCGCGCCCCGCGTTGCGTACTCCGCATTGCAACCCAAAAAATGGCCACCGGGCCAGAGGAAACCATGAGTGCTGTGCTGAAAAATGAAGTACCCGGGCGCTATGCCCATTGCATCGAAGTATCCAAGCGCATCCGCTGGGAGATCGAGCGCGACGTCTTCAGGGGACGCCGCTTCGATTTCGAGCGCGAGTTCCTGCCCGACGGTCTGAGCCAGGTTGACCGGCTCGACTTCCTGGCGCCGGCGGAGCGCCGGCTGATGAGCCAGATCCAGGGCCGGACCTACGCTTACCTGTTCGGGCTGGTCGAGCGTTTCATCAACGCCAAGGTACTCGAACTGTCGCGCGACCACCGCTTCGGCGATCAGGTCGCGCTCGAAGCGCTGATCCGCTTCAGCGACGAGGAACTCAAGCATCAGGAACTGTTTCGCCGCATCGAGTCGATGATCGCAGAACAGATGCCGCGCGGCTACGTGGGCACCCAGGACCCAAACGCCGTGGCGAACGCCGTGCTGTCGAAATCGACCTGGGCCGTGCTTGCGCTGACCTGCCATATCGAACTGTTCACGCAGACGCACTACAAGCAGAGCATCGCCACGGACGAGCGGCTCGATCCGCTGTACCGCGACGTGTTCCTGTTCCACTGGCGCGAGGAGTCGCAGCACGCAATCCTCGACGAACTCGAATGGCGCCGCATCGACGCGACGCTGTCCGACGGCGAACGCGACGCCGCGGTCGACGACCTGATTGCGCTGGTCGGAGCCGTGGATGGCATTCTTCAGGCGCAGGCCCAGGCAGACGCCGATTACTTCGTCGCGATCTGCGGCCGGATCCCCTCACGCGACGAACGCGCGAAGCTCGCTGCCGCGACCCTCGCCGCCTATCGCTGGCAGTACATCGTGTCGGGTGTCCAGGAGCCGCGCTTCCAGCAGGTACTCGGCGAACTGACGACCGAAGCGCAACGCGCGAAGATCGGGGCGGCGCTGGCTCCGCTGCTGCAATAGCGATTGCAAAGAGCGATCGTGAAAAAACGCTGATCCAATAGCGATCGCGAAATGGCGATCGTGAAACGCTGATGCGATCGCGATCGTGAGGGCTTTAAGCCCCTCTCCCTCCGGGAGAGGGGTTTGGGGTGAGGGTACGACCTCGTAGTGAAATCAGTTATCCACTTGTGACATTCGCCGCCCACCGCGCTTGTTGCGCGACAAGCGAGGACGCGATAACCGCAAACACCATCCCCACCCAACCCTCCCCTTGAAGGGGAGGGCTGAAGCGCGTGAGGGAAATGCTTTAAACCCCTCTCCCTCCGGGAGAGGTGTTGGGGTGAGGGTACGACCTTATAGTGAAGTCAGTTATCCCACTTGTGACATTCGCCGCCCACCGAGCTTGTTGCGCGACAAGCGAGGACGCGATAACCGCAAACACCATCCCCACCCAACCCTCCCCTTGAA
>DASYSH010000030.1:0-6677 GCA_036003525.1 Gemmatimonadaceae bacterium
GGCCGAAGCGCCGCGCGCGGCGTGGGACGCGTTTTTTGTCACGGCTCCGAAATCTACTTCATCAATGCCCCTCCACCGCGCAACGCAGTGCCGCCGCCTGAGCCGGAATGTGATCGCGTCCCACCTCGGCGAACACGCGCGCGCCTGGCGTCGCGGCCGCCGCGGCAAGCTGCCGGTACATGTGGACATCCCGGAAAAGCGAACTCGCGGTGTTCACGTTGTTGAACAATCCCTTCCCCGTTTGCTCGGGCGAGGGCACAGGGTTGAACCAACTCTCGGGAACGGCGGTCATCTCGATTCCCGGTGCGAGCTTCGCGAAGGCGATGCGCATCGCCGCGGTGTCCGGGAGCGCGTCCTTGAGTCGCGGAATCCTGTGCGCTCGCGCGAGCGATTGCGACACCGCCGTATCGAGGGCGGCCCCGGATCCGGAGAGCCGCGTTCGCAGTTCCATCACCGGCCGCAGCGAATAAAACATGACCAGCTGCTCGGGCGTGAACGTGGCAAGCAACGCGTTCACTTCGTCCTCTCGGGATGGTTCGAGCGAGCGCGAGGGAACGTTTGATTTCGCTGCAAGAAATCTCAGCAGGCCCGGTTCGCCTTCGCCGCGAACCGCCTCGTCGACCGAGGCACCCGAACGGGTCGCGCTTCCTTCATAGAACGCGTTGGTGGGATCGAACTTTCTCCATTCATTTTGGAGAGCGACGAATTGTGAATCCGCGGGATCGTACGAATGCCGCACGCCGAAATAGAAGAGTTGAGCGCCGCTGTCGGAGCGCAGCGAGAGCATGAACGGCCGGATTTTGCTCTGGGCGGCAGTCTGCTGCAGTACCACCAGACTCTCGCAGCGGACGATTCTGTCCGCGGCCGAAGACTGCGCGGTCATGATCGCCGGAATCGCCAGCGCCATTATGAACGAGAACGTACGCATCGCTTCTCAGCTCCTCATCAAATCTCGCTTTGCGAACCCGCTTGCTGTGCCGATCGTGAGACACGCGAACGACTGCATCCGTTGGCGGAGTTTCGCGTCAGACGGAGTCCTTCATTGTGACGCGGTACGCGCGACGTGGTGTACGCAGAATAGTGCCCCCATCAAGCAGGCAACAATTCCACTCTGCGAGAGGAGGCATTCATGCGTCGTACGTCCATCCGGCCGCTCACGTCGGCCGTCACCGCCATCGCGCTCGCGTCGCTCATCGGCGCGTGCGATGACTCGAGCCCCACGAATTCCGCGCCACCGGTCGGTTCGTTCGCGCGCGCCGACCTCGTCGCCGACGCGACGGACGGGTCCGCGACCGTCGATGCGAGTTTGGTGAATCCGTGGGGAATAGCATTCAACACCACCGGCAGCGTCATGTGGGTTTCCGACAACGGCTCGGGCGTTTCGACCGTCTATGACACACTCGGCGCCAAGAAACCGGTTACGGTCACGATCCCATCGCATTCGGGAGCGAACGGCGCGCCGACCGGCATCGTGTTCAACACCACCACCACGTTCGTAATCCCCGGCGGCGCCAGCGCCCATTGGATCTTCGCGGGCGAAGACGGCACGATCGCGGCATGGAGCACCGGCACCGCCGCGACGATCGTCGTCGATCGATCGGCGACCGGCGCCGTTTACAAGGGACTCGCGCTCGCAGCCAACGGAAACGCGAATTTTCTGTTCGCGACGAACTTCCGGAAGAACACGGTCGATGTTTTCGATTCGACGTTCACGTTCGTCAAGTCATTCACCGATCCCAATGTCGCTGCGGGCTATGCGCCGTTCGGAATCCAGGCCGCCGGAGGACAGCTCTATGTGACATTCGCGAAACGTCTCGCGCCTGACAGCACGGACGATGACGCGGGCGCGGGACATGGCTACGTCGATGTGTTCAACACGGACGGCACTATGGCGAAGCGTCTCGTTTCCAACGGCGCGCTCAACTCACCGTGGGGCGTCGCCGTCGCGCCGCTCGGATTCGGCGCATTCAGCGGTGATGTTTTGGTCGGCAACTTCGGTGACGGGCACATAAGCGCATACGATCCCGCGAGCGGCACATTCGAGGGGTTCGTCGGCGACAGCACGCACACCGCGCTCGCCATCGACGGACTGTGGGCGCTCCAGTTCGTCCCGACTGCCGGATCGCTCAAGCTCTTCTTCTCGGCCGGTCCCGGCGAAGAGTCGCACGGCATCATCGGAATGCTGACGCCGAAACCGTAGCGCGATTTCACGTCACCCGCCCGCGATGTTCGCATCCCGGCGCAGCCTCCTGCGCCGGGATGCGATGCGGCCGGGGCGGCGCCAGAACGGCTGGATGCGCTGATGCCCATCGAGTATGGTTGACAGTCACGCCGAGGCGTGCCGCAGCGTCTACCAGTCAAAGCGAAGAGGAGCAGACGAACGATGAAGTCGTCACGATCAATCCGCCTTATCGCGGTACCGCTCCTTGTCTCGTGTTCACCCGATGCCCAGATCGCCGCGCGTCCGCGCGATCCATGCGTTCCATCAAGTTACGACGCGACATCGTGTCAGAACGCGATCGCGCAGCGCGGGTACTACTACGACGGAATTTTTTACCCGCATTTCTACAGCAATCCGTACGTATTCTATCAGAACGGATATACCGGCTATATCGCTTCCGGCGGGCGGTCAGCCGCCATCGAGCCCGGACATTTCTCGCCGTCATTCAACTCCGGCACGGTGCGCGGCGGGTTCGGCGGATCCGCGGCGGCGCACGCCGGCGGCGCGGGAGAATAGTGAAGCGCGTTCACTGTGATCCGCGCGAAAACTGGCAGCGTCTCGTCACCGATCGCGGCCTCACATGGCACACTCCGGACGGCGCGCCGTATTGGACGGAAGACGCATACTACGTTTTCTCGTCTGAAGAAATCGACCTGATCGAGCGCGCGACCAACGATCTGCACGCGCGCTGCCTCGACGCGGTGCAGCATGTGATCGACGAAAAGCGCTACGGTGACCTGCACATTCCATCCGCCGCGATTCCGATGATCGAGCGCAGCTGGAATGAAGAGCCGCCGTCGCTCTACGGGCGCTTCGACCTGGCGTACGACGGCGACGGCCCGCCGAAGATGCTGGAGTACAACGCGGACACCCCGACGACGCTGCTCGAAGCCTCGGTGATTCAGTGGGACTGGATGCAGGCGCAGCATCGCGGCGCCGACCAGTTCAACTCAATTCACGAGCGGCTCGTCGCGTTGTGGCGCGAGTTCCAGCCGTACCTTCCGAAGTCGAACGACCCTCGCGGGCATATCGTGCACTTCGCGTCGACCGACAGCGCCGAAGATGGCATGACCGCCGCGTATATCGCGGACACCGCCGCACAGGCCGGCATGCGCACGAATCTCCTGCCGATCAACGAGATCGGCTGGAATCCAGGCGCGCGCGAGTTCCGTGATTCGGATGAGCAGAAGATCGACACGCTGTTCAAACTGTATCCGTGGGAATGGCTGATGAGCGAGCCGTTCGCGGAACACATCCGTCCGTCGGGCATCATGGTCATCGAGCCGGCGTGGAAGATGGTGCTCTCCAACAAAGGCATCCTTCCGATTTTATGGGAGCTGTTTCCCGAGAATCCGTATTTACTGCCCGCATACTTCGGCGACCCGATGTCGATGATGGAGTGGGTGCGAAAGCCGCTTCTCTCTCGAGAAGGTGCGAACGTCACCGTGCATTCTCTGAGTGACCATATCGAGGGGCACGGCGAATACGGCGTCGAAGGATTTGTGTTCCAGCAACTTGCAGACATTCCCGAATTCGATGGTCAGCATCCGATTCTTGGCAGCTGGATTATCGGCCAGGAGGCGTCGGGGATGGGCATTCGCGAATCGGCGGGCGCGGTGACGGACAATTTTGCGCGGTTCGTGCCGCACATCATCGACGACGCTTAGCCGACGATCGCACCGATGGTCTGAATAAGTCGGATATTCGTCCGCCGGGCTCGCGGCTGCGATCGTTATCGTCCCGACCTGACTCATCGAGCGAGAACGCCTTCACGGTGCAGCGCGAATCTGCACCGCTCCTGTCGCGCGATCTTCGTCAGGCAGCAGCGAAGCGCATGCGTCCGTCACGTTAGCGCAGCCCGTCGCGAGCACGATGAATCGCACGGTCGCGGGAAGCGACACCGGCGCCATGAGGGTCGCTGAATCCGTTCGCACGGAATGACCTGCAACCACGAGCGGAGTGCCCGTTGGATTGCCTGTGCTGCAGGGTGCAGTTGCCGATCCCGCTCCTGTAACAAGTGGGACACCGTTCGCGTCAGTCGGCTGCCACCCGTAGATCGGACGCGAGCTTCCCGGGCACGTCTCCAGATAGATCGGTGCGGCACCGCTATTGGCATATTGGAACGTCACGATGATGCGACGTGACAACGAGTCACCCGCGATCGCGGGAGCTGCGAAATAGACGGTCTGATCGGTTCGCAGAGCGGCAAAGCCGCTCGGCCCCGTCGCATCTTGCTGACACGCGGCGACGGACAGTGACGTCATCAAGGCGAACAAGCGAAGTTTCGTGCCCATACACAAGGTTGCTCCACGAAGGTTCACCGCGGCTCATCCCTCCTTATTGTTGTACCCGCGCGGCCACCGGCGACGTCACGCTGCTCCGACTTTTTTGCAGATTCCAACCTTGCTGGGCCTAACTGTCACTAACTGGGAATGCGCACTCCGTTGATGGCGATGCAGTGACCGGCGGCGAAAATGCGTTTCGAACGCTGTACCGGGAGCACACGCCGGCGCTCTACGCGCTGGCGCTGCGCCTCACCGGGAGCGATCAGCACGAGGCCGAAGATCTCGTCCAGGAGACGTGGGTTCGCGCGACGCGAAAGATGTCGGCGTTCCGCGGAGAGTCCGCGCTGCGGACGTGGCTTTGCGGCGTGTTGGTCAACGTCCGCCGCGAGCGAATGCGCTCGGCGTGGCGCACGGTCGAAATGCTCGACATCGAGCCCGCGTCTCCGCCCGCGGACGACGCCGCGGTCGATCTCGAACGCGCGATCGCCGCGCTCCCCGACGGCGCGCGCGACATTTTCGTGCTTCACGACGTGTACGGCTACATGCATCGCGAGATCGCCGAGATGCTCGGTGTCGTCGAAGGCACGTCGAAGAGTCAATTGGCGCGCGCCCGAACGCTTCTTCGCAAGTCGTTGAATCCCGACGAGGCTCGGCCATGAGCGAACTCCCGGACGACATCAAACGTGCATTGTCCGAGTTGCCGCGCGAGCGGCAGCCCGATCCCGCGCTGGAGGATCGCGTTGTGCGCGCGGCGCTCGGTCGCAGCCGCCGCACTGTGTGGATGGGTGTGGCGGCCGCGGCTGCCGCAGCGATGCTCTTCATGACTCATCCGTGGTCGCCGACTGGCGAGACATACGTGCTCCTGCTCTCACCCGGCGCGGATTATCTCGCGCCGGCGCCGGGCCACCTCGAAGAGCGCCGCGCGGAGTATGGCCGCTGGGCGGACAGTCTCGCCCGTGCGGGCAAGCTCGATGTGGAAGGGCACCTCGAGCCGCCGGGCAATATCGTCGATGGCTTGTTCATCATCCGCGCGGCAGATGACGCCGATGCGGCGCGGATCGCCGCGACGTGCCCTCACATTAGATACAGAGGGCACATCGAGGTTCGGCGATTCGTCGAGTGACTAGAGCGGTTTCGCTCAGTGATGCGCGGTGTGCGATGCGCTGACCGGCGTTCCGTCCGACCAGTGGCCGACGGGAACGTTGAATTCGATCACGGGCGCCGGGTCCCACGATACGAACGAGTCGGGGTCGTCCGGAAATACGGCGTCGCGTGGAAGCTCGAACATCACGTGCGCCAAATTGTGACCGCCGCGATCGGTGAGGTACGCTTCCTTGGACATCATGTACGCCATCGAGCCTGGCTCCGGAGCACCGAGCTCTTTCTTCGCGACCGCGATTTTGATCGCGTCGATGATTTGAGCTTTCGACGCGCCAGCCAGCGCCATTCGTGTTTGCTTCAGCGCATACGGCAATAGCGACCGCACCGCGGCCGGATTGTAGCAAATGGGACTCCGATTTTTTTGATTCCAAAATTCCGAGTTGCTCGTCGGACCCCCGAAGGCGCGTCCCACCGCGCAGACGAAACCGTTCTTGCCTTTGACGGCGACTTCGAAATTCTTTTTCCCGAGCACCATGATCTCGGCGTCGCGTGATATCGACGCAGGCGCTGCGGTGCGCGCCATCGCGATTTCGGCGTCGCGGTCCATGCGGTATTGCTCGATCGGAGCCATGGTGGGATACGGCGACTTGGAATCCTGCGCGTGGAGTGGCAGCACAGCGGCGAGCAGCGCGACCAACCATGCGGTTTTGCGTGCGATCGCTTTGCCTGTGGTTCTGAGCATCGAGTCTCTCCGGTCCGATATGTGGGAGCGCCTTTCGCGGCGGAGAACGCCGCGTGGAAATGGGTGCGGTCAGACGCGGCAAAGGTTGGAATGCGCTCCTCGCAGCCGCGATCCACTCTTGACTACGGTCGGGAGTGACAGTAGCATCCCACGGTAACCGAGGGGAGTTCCATGAGCCGACCGACCGATGTGGTCCAGGGTACGCTGGATCTGCTGATCTTGAAGATGCTCGCGCTCGAGCCGATGAATGGCTGGGATATCAGCCAGCGCCTGAAGCGGCACTCGAAAGACGTCCTGCGCGTGAGCGACGGATCGCTCTATCCCGCAT